>JBEBFV010000310.1:0-7730 GCA_040081795.1 Limisphaerales bacterium
TGCGGCTTGCACAACCTCCGCACGACGGCACGGGCGACCACCTGAAAATAACGCCAATTCATTCATACGCCTTTTCACCTATTACGCATAGAGTCTAATACATACAGCACCGGCACGAGGATGGCCCACACGAGCCAACTCACCCAAGGATTCCTCGGGCCTGCCGGCGCGTCTCCCGCTTCCTTCCGGTCTGGCGGGGTGTCGCTCATGCAAGGGGTGGCCGGGGGTCAGAGGGCGTGTTCCCGGTGCCAGGGGGTGCTCTGTTCGTAGGCGTGGGCGATGCGCAGGAGGGTTTCCTCACCGAAGGGTTTGCCCAGGAGCTGCAACCCGATGGGGAGTTGAGGGTTGAGAGTTGAGGGTTGAGAGGCGTTCGCGAAGCCGCAGGGGAGGCTCAGGCCGGGGATGCCCGCGAGGTTGCAGCCGATGGTGAAGATGTCCGAGAGATACATCTGGAGCGGGTCGCCGGACTTCTCGCCCAGCCGGAACGCGGGCGTGGGGGTGGTGGGCGTGACGATGGCGTCCACTTGCTCGAAGGCGCGCAGGTAGTCCTGCCGGATGAGGGTGCGCACCTTCTGGGCGCGCAGATAATAGGCGTCGTAGTAGCCGCTGCTCAGGACGTAGGTGCCGAGGATGATGCGGCGCTTCACCTCCGCACCGAAGCCGGCGCCACGGGTGTTGCCATACATCTCCAAGGGGTCCGCGCCGTCCACCCGCGCGCCATAGCGGACGCCGTCGAAGCGGGCGAGGTTCGCGGAGGCCTCGGCGGTGGCGATGATGTAATAGACCGCGACATCGTGGTCGGTGTGGGGCAGGGAGACATCGTGGACGGTGGCCCCGAGGGATTGAAGGTGCGTGACGGCGGCGTCCACGGCGCGTTTCACCTCGGGGTCGAGACCGCCGACCATGAACTCCTTGGGCAGCCCGAGGCGGAGTCCGCGGATGTCGCCGGTGAGGGCCTGGGTGTAGCGGGGGACGGGCTGCGGTATGCTGGTGGCGTCGCGGGGGTCGTGGCCGCTGATGACTTCGAGCACCGTGGCGGCGTCGCGCACGTCCTTGGTGAAGGGGCCAATCTGGTCGAGCGAGCTGGCGAAGGCCACGAGTCCGTAACGCGAGACGCGCCCATAGGTGGGCTTCATCCCAACGCAGCCGCAGAGGGCGGCGGGCTGGCGGATGGAACCGCCGGTGTCGCTGCCCAGCGACGCGATGCATTCGTCCGCCGCGACGGCCGCCGCGCTGCCACCAGAGCTACCGCCCGGGATGCGCGAGGTGTCCCAGGGGTTGCGCGTGGTCTGGAAGGCGGAGTTCTCGGTCGAGCTGCCCATGGCGAACTCGTCCATGTTGAGCCGGCCAAAGATGATGGCCCCGGCGGCCTTCAGGCGCGTTACGACGGTCGCGTCGTAGGGCGAGACGAAGTTGCCGAGAATCTTGGAGCAGCAGTTGAGGGGCTGGTCTTTGACGGCGAGCACGTCCTTGAGCGCGATGGGGACGCCGAGGAGCGGTTGCGCAGAGAAGTCGGCACCGGCGGCGATGGCCTTGTCCGCTGCGTCCGCTTGGGCAAGTGCGTCGGCGGGGTTGTGGCTGATGAAGGCCTTGATGTCGCCATCCACGCGGGCGACCTGGTCGAGGCACGCTTGCATGGCGTCGCGGGCGGAGACCTCGCGGCGGGCAAGGCGGGCGGTGAGTTCGTGGATGGTGAGGCGGTGGAGCACTGGGGGACGTGATGCGTGATACGTGAGGGGCGGCCGGGCGCGGCGGGTTATTCGACGACCTTGGGCACGACGAAGAGGCCGCTGGAGCGCTTGGGGGCGTTGTGGAGCGCGTCGTCGTTCGAGAGGCCGGGGCGCACCTCGTCGGGGCGGAAGACGTTCACCATCGGGAAGGCGTGGGCAGTCGGCTCGACGCCGGTCACGTCCACTTCCTTGAGCTTCTCGATGTAGCCGAGGATGTTTCCGAGCTGCGCGCCGAGTTGGATCTCCTCCTCGGGCGAGAGCTTGAGCCGGGCGAGATGCGCGACGTATTTGATGTTGAAGTCAGGCGCGGACACGGGGCGGAAGCTAGAGTTCAGGGGTCAAAGTTCAAGGCGCAAAGTCGGGTGGGATGACGCGTGATGCGTGATGCGTGAATCAGTTCGAGCGCCTCCGGCAATACTCACGCGTCACGGATCACGCATCACCGCTCACTCCTCATCAAACTTCCGCTGGAACAAATCCTCCAGCTCCGCCGTGGCCTGCGCGGCATCCTTGCCGTTGACCTCAAGGCGCAGCGTGCTGCCGGGGCCGGCTGCGAGCATGAGCAGGCCCATGATGCTCTTGCCGTTGATTTTCTCACCGTCCTTTTCGAGAAAGATGTCGCAACTGTAGCGGCTGGCGATCTTGACGAACATGGCAGCAGGCCGGGCGTGAATGCCGACCTTGTTGGCGACGACCAGGTCCCGGGTGATCATCCCGTCGCCGGCCTTGTCCTTCGCTGCGCTCATCTGGAGCTGAAGGATGGTGCAACACCGGGAGCTTTGGAAGTGTGTTGTTGGAAATCCCACACGACGGGGCCAACGCCAGCCGTCGCTCTGACTCTCCCGTCAATCTGCGGCCTTCCCCGGCTTGACCGCTCGGCTAGAGTCGCGGCGTGCGCAGCCGCGTCACCGAGACATTCAGCGAACGCCCCTTCTGGCAGGCGTGGCCCGGCGCGTGGCATCCGCTCTGCGGGAGCTTCGAGGGCATGGGCTGGAGCTTCGAGTGGCATGACTTCGAGCCGGCGACGCGCGTGGAGTGGGGGAAAAGCTTTCATCCGCAAGGGCTGGAGGTTTGCCTGAACTTGTCCGGCGCGGGGCAACTTGCGACAAAGAAAGGCGAGCTGGAGGTGAAGCCAGAATCGGCGGCGCTCTACCTTTGCGGCGACGCGCCGGTGAACGCGTGGCGCGAGGCGGGGCAGCGGCATCAGTTCCTCACGGCGGAGTTCAGCGTGGACTTCCTGCGGCGCAATCTCCCGCAAGGCCTGGGCCAGGTGCGGCCCTTCGTGCAGCGCATCCTCGACGCGAAGAAGCCCGCGTCCGCCGTGGACACAGGGCTGCCGTTGACGCCCCGGCTGCGTCTGCTCGTCGCCGCGTTGCGCTCGCCCCCGGTGAGCGGCGCGGCGCGGACGATGTGGTTCACGGCGAAGGTGTATGAGGTGGCGGCGGAACTTTTCTTCGACCACACGGCGGAGGACGCGCTGTTCTGCACGCGGCAGACGCACGTCGCGCAGGAGCGCGTGGAGAAGGCGGCGGCCATCGTGCGCGCCAATCTCGCCGAGCCGCTGACGTTGGAGCAGCTCGGCCAGCGCGTCGGGTGCAGCCCGTTCTATTTGAGCCGCACGTTCTCGGAGCAGATGGGCATGACGATTTCGCAATTCCTCCGGCAAGTGAGGCTCGAGCGCTCGGCGGAGCTGCTGCGCTCCGGCAAGTTCAACGTGACGCAGGCCGCGCTTGAGGTCGGCTACTCCAGCGTCGGCCATTTCAGCACGGCGTTTCACGAGACGTTTGGCTGCTGCCCCGGGCTGTATCCGCTTCAGATGCCGGCGCAGCGCGCGGACAAGGAGTGAGCCGCGCCAGCAGTTGGCCTCACGCAAAGGACGCAAAGGGCGCAAAGCAGAAGGCTGGGGAAGAGCACTCCTTTCACCCGATGAGTGAAGGCCGCTGCCTGCATTTTTGAAATGCCTTCGCTTCGGCGTTGCGTCCTTCGCGTCCTTTGCGTGAGGCAACGCCCGGTTTCAGGGTGACCCGACGGCAACTTCTAGTCGTCGGCACGAGCGCAACTCACCGCAAACATTCCGCAAGTCGCCGGAAGCAGACCGCGCGCGTCCTCTCCACTCTGCGCGTCGCATGAACGAAATATTGCTCCGCCGCCACTACTGCCCGATCGCCGCGCTGGCTCTCGTCCACACCATCCTCCTCGCCGGCTCCGCGCACGCGCAGAACACCAACGCCCCGGTCAAGCTCCCCACCGTAGTCGTCACCGGCGAGTCGGACGCAGACGCGAAGGTCCAGCCGCCGTTTCTCCCACCCGTCGAGGGCACGCGCATTTACTCCGGCAAGAAGACCACGGTGCTCGACCTCGACGCGCTGCCGGGCATCGTGAACAACAACTACCGGCAGGCGCTCGCGCTCACGCCGGGCTTGCTGTTGAGCGAGGAGAGCACGCCGCTGGTGAGCATCGGCTATCGCGGCCTCTCGCCGCACCGCACGATGTTCATGCAGGTGTTGAAGGACGGCATTCCCATCCACGCCGATATGTTCGGCTACCCGGAGGCCTATTACACACCGCCGCTCGACACTGTGGACCGCATGGAGTTCCTCCACGGCGGCGCGTCGCTCATGTATGGCCCGCAGCCCGGTGGCGCGCTGAACTACGTGACGCACTTGCCGAGCCGCGCTGCGAAGTTCTCAGGTGGCTCGTCGCAAATCTTCGGCAGCGACGGCCTTTACTCGACCTTCAACTACGCCACCGGCACCGAGGGCCGCGTCGGCTACTACGCCTATTACAATCACCGCCAGGCCGACGGCTTCCGCGCGGCGAACAGCGACGTGAACCTCCACACGGGCAGCGTGAAGCTCGTGCTGGACGCGGACTCTGACAGCCGGTTGATTTTCGCCTTCGACGGCTATCAGGAGGAGCACGGCGAACCCGGCGGGCTGTCGGTTGCGCCGGGTGCGAGCCTCGCCGACTTCACCACAGACCGAACGGCGACAACGCGCCTCTTCGACCGCTTCCGGCTGGAGCGCTTCGCTCCTTCGCTCACGTGGGAGAAGGACTTCAGCGAGGGCACCAAGCTCGAACTCAAGGCGTGGGGCGGCTACTACTCGCGCTACAGCAAGCGGCAGAGAACCGGTGGCGCGGGGGCGGTGACCGGGACCGCGACGTTCGGGGTGATTCCCAACGGAGCCAACGCGACCAGCAATGCCATTGAGCAACAGGAGTTCTACACTGCCGCAGCCGAGGCCCGTCTGCGCCACGACTGGACGCTGGGCGAACATACTCACACCTTCGCGGGCGGCGTGATGCTCTATCACATGGACTCGCCGCGCACCGACCAGCGCGGTGCTACGCCCGGCGCGGATACCGGCGCGCTGCGCAACCAGAGCGACCGCGACCTGCTCTACGCGCCCGTCTTCATGGAGAACAAATTCACCTTCGACAAGCTCTCCATCACGCCCGGCTTACGCGTCGAGAACATCGTCCAAAGCGTCCAGGAGCGGGTCAACGTGGACAAGGCCACCGCCGGCACGCCGCTGGGCGTGAAGGACGAACACTCGTTCGTTCCGCTCGTCGGCATCGGATTGGAATACGAGCTGAAGCCGAAGGTCTCCGCCTACGCGAACGTCTCGCAGTCGTATCGCCCGGCGGTCTTCACCGAGGCGGTGCCGACCGGCGGCGGCGCTGTCGTGAACAACGACCTCGCCGAAGGCCAGAGCTGGCAATACGAAATCGGCCTGCGCGGCAACCCGCGGCCGTGGCTGACGTGGGACACGAGTTTGTTCCGGCTCGATTTCGACAACCAAATCGGAGCCGTCGGCGCGACCGTGCAGAACGTGGGCCGCGCGATTCACAACGGCTGGGAAGGCGCGCTTGAGCTCGACCTCGTCGGCCTTTACGACCAGTTGAACAAGTCAGACGCCGCCGACCGCTCGGGTTCCATCAGCCTTTACGCCAACGCGATGCTCCTCGACGCCGCGTTCAAAGGCGGCGCGAACAACGGCAAGTCCCCGCAATACGCGCCCGAGTATCTCCTGCGCACTGGCGTGAACTACCGCTGGCGCGACCGCGCGAAAGTCTCCTTCCTCGGCACGTTTGTGGACGACCACTTCGCCGACGACGCGAACACGGCGGCCTTCCAAGTGCCCGCCTACATGACATGGGACCTCACGGCGGAGTTCAAGGTTTACAAGGAGTCCGTCAGCCTCGTCGCGGGCGTGAACAACCTCTTCAACGAGGACTACTACTCCCGCATCCGTGGCGACGGCATTGACCCGGCCTACGGGCGCAACTACTACCTCGGCGTGTCGGTGAAGTTTTGAGCCGCGCAGGGCCGTGGTGGTAATCCCGCGCGCGCCCGCTACACTGCGCCGACTGCTTTGAAATCCGCTGCCGCCCAACCCAGCATCGCCCGCACCGCGGAAGACGTCGCTCCCGTCGGCGTGCTGACGGCGGTGCTGTGGCTTGGCTGCGTGGGCGTCGGCGCGTTGGGTTTCGCGCTGCCCTACGCGCGTCCGCGTCCCGCCGCGCCCGCCGCGTCGCCCGTGCTGGCGGAACTCATCAAGGTGGAACTCACGCACAGCCCCGCTCCGGCTCCTGCGAACATCGCCTTGCCGACGCCAAGCCCGACTCAGCCGCCGCCCCTGTTCGCTCCGGCCACCCCGCCGCAAGCGCCGCAGCTCGTCGCCGTCGCGCTGCCCAGCCCGACGGTTGCCTTCGCCCTGCCCATCGAGGCACCCGCGCGCATCGTCGATGTGAACCAAGCCGCATTCGTCCGTCCCGCTCCGAAGCCGGCACCCATCGCGCCCAGCACGGCACCGACTACGGGCAAGGAGAAGCCCAGCGCGGGCATCGCGCCCGCGCCTGTCGTGCAAACGCTCACGTTCGGCGAAGGCGAAGGCACGCAGCCCGCGCCGCGCTATCCCGACACCGCGCGCCGAGCCGGACAGGAAGGCACCGTGGTCATTCGCTTCACCGTGGGCGCGGACGGCCGCGTGCTCGCAGCGGAGCCGAGTTCGCCGTCGCCGTGGGGGGCGTTGAACCGCGAGGCGGTGCGGACTGTCCGTGAGCAGTGGCGATTCAAGCCCGGCCGTGCGCGCCTCTGCGAAGTCGCGATACGTTTTGAACTGAAGAAATGAAGGCCACAACAAAACTCCATGGAGTCACCCAGCCACGACGCGCGGCTCCCTCTCCCCCATCGGGGGAGAGGGCTGGGGTGAGGGGGCCAGGCGTCCAGCAGTCCGAGCTGCCAGGAACAAACGAATCGCGTCTCAGCCGGCTTTTGAATCCCAGCGACCCGCTCGTCCGCACGCACGCCCCCTCACCCTGCCCTCTCCCCCGATGGGGGAGAGGGAATCTGCCTCCGGCCGCCAATGACCCATCTACACGCCTGCCCGCCTTCGCACTGAACTGATTCCTCGCATGACTCCCCTCCTCGCCAACGTCGCCGTGGACACGTTCCTCAAGGGCGGCCCCGTCATGTGGCCGATTCTCTTCTGCCTCATCGCCGCACTCGTGGTAGTGGCCGAGCGCGCGATGTGGTGGTGGCAGCTCAAGCGACGGTGTCGCGAGGCCCAGTTGCGCGAGACCTACGACGCCATCGCCGCCGGCAATTTTGACCGAGCCGTCTGCCTCACCGAGTCCTCCGGCGACCCGTTCCTGCTCACCGTTCGCGAAGGCCTGGCCCACGCGCACACGTCCCTTCTCGGCGCGATGCAGCTCCGCGCTACCGACGAACTGGAGCGCGCGGAGAAGCGGCTATGGATGCTCGGCACGTTCATCACGCTCGCGCCGTTGCTGGGCCTGCTCGGCACGGTCACCGGCATCATGCACTCGTTCAGCTTCGTTGGGGACGAGCAGCTCGCGCCCGCCAAAGTCAGCGGCGGCATCGCCGAGGCGCTCATTGCGACGGCGGGCGGGCTGGGCATCGCGATCCTTTGCCTGCTGCCCTACAACTGGTTCAACCGCCGCCTCGCCCACTACCGCGCGTCGCTGGAGCGCACC
>JBEBFV010000311.1:0-7720 GCA_040081795.1 Limisphaerales bacterium
GTGCGTGCGGCGGCGAGGGTCGTGGCGAGCGCACCGACGACGAAGCACGCCGCCCCACGCTTGGCGTGCGGGAGCGCTGCGGTGAGCGAGGCCTCGACGGGCGCGATGGCGTCGCGCTTGGGCACGATGACGAGGGCGTCGGCCTCGCGCACGGCGGCGGGAAAGTCGGCGAGTTGAAGGGCGGCTTCACTCGCGCGGGTGCGGAGTGGGTCAGACGCGGAGGGCGGCGGCTGGAAGCCACCGGCACGGGCGGCGGAGATGCGGACGCCGTCGAGCTTGTGGAAGGCAGCGTTGCGTCGGTAGCCGAGGAGGAAGCGGTCGAGAAGTTGTTGCACGGGCGTTTGCAGCGCGAAGTCTTCGAGGACGAAGGCGATTTTGCGGAGCGGCTTCATTTCATCTCACCCAAAAGTGTGGCCCCGGCGTGGGCTGGTAGCGGATACGCAGGTCGGGTGTTTCCAATTTCGCGCCGTCGGAGTAGAGCGAGTCCACGGCGAAGAGCGTCATGCCGGTGGTAAGGTAGTTCCGCTCAATGGGCCACGACGGCTGGCCGGTCAGGACCATGTGCTCGATGTGATTCACCAGCGGGCTGAAGAAGCTGGCGAGCGTGGACATCGTCGGCGGCATGGGCAGGAACATCAGCGTGGAGAGCACGTCGCCGCGCTGCGTGAGGCCGGCGTAGGTGAAGTCGTTCAGCGCGGCAGTGTCGCGGCTAAACGCGGTGCCCGTGCCGTTGAAGTGGAAGATGGTCGTGCGGAAGCCGTCGAGATGCTCGAAGACGTAGGCGACAGCGAATGGACTGACGCGCTTGAGGTGCTCGACGCTCGGCTCGGCAAACGTGTAGCCCGGCTGCGGCGCGAGCGTCTGGCTGCGGTTCAACGCGGCGAGGCAGAGCTTGCGCGTGGATTCACGTTCGCCGAGCAGCCGCCAGACGGCGTCGTTCTTGAAGGCTTGCACCGACTTCACGCCGACTTCGCCGCCCGCTCGCCGCTCGCTCATGCACTGCGCGGTCTCGATGGTGTGGATGTCGTAGTAGCCGTGATGCCCGTAGCCGACGGCGACGCTCTCGACTAGCGGCGTGCCGAGCGGAATCTCGATTGCAGGAATGCGCCAAGTGACCGGGAGCGACGAGCCGGCCATGAGCGGAAAGCCGAGGCGTTGCGCGTCACGGTAGGTCTCCTGCGCCTCGCGCCAGTCCATCGCGAAGTGTTTGTCCTGAAATACTGGCACGGACTGATTCGTGCGCTCGAAGGTCTTCACCACGTCCTTGAAGAAGCGGAAGCGCGGGTAGAGCGGCTGGCCCTTCGCGTCGCGCGGATAATCGCCGTGCTCGCCGATGATGAGCACGCCGTCCACCGCTAGCCGCGAGGTGCCGAGCGTGAGGGCCTCAGCGATGGTCGGGCAAAGCTTCACGCCGTGGCGCTTGCTGCGTTCGCGGCTCGTGTCGGTCTCGGGGAACTGCTCGACGTAGAGGGAAACAAGTTCGAGCGGCGACGTGTGGTGCTCCCCGTGCCAGCCGTAGCCTTCGAGCAAGCGGTCAACGAAGTGCTGCCCGTGCGAGAACTTGCGGACGATGGTGGTGATGAGCGCGACGCGCTTGCGCTTGGCGGGGCTTTTGATTGCCGCGTTGGAAAGGGACGGGGCGAAGAGCGGAACCGCCGACGCGCCAGCCATCGCGCCCGTGAAGCGTCGGCGGGACCAGGAGGTGTCGGAGCGATCGGGCACGGCGGCTAACTACAGGAGCGCGGGGATGTTGCCAACCGGAAAGCGGAACAGGGCTCAAGTTCGCTGCCGCTATTTCCCGCCGACGGGAGCTAGCCGCTTCGGCCCCACCGCCAGTTCGTCAATCCACAGCGTCTGCGCGTGCGGCAGCAGGCCGGGGCCGAAGTAGGGTTTCAGCAGGAACTGGTTGAACTTCATCTTCGGGAAATCCGTGGAGCGGAGCACGACGTTGGTCCGGTCCACCACCAGCTTGCCGTCGAACCATGCGCGCACGATGCCGTCGGCGTTCGGCTTGTCCGCCTTCAAGTCGAGCGTGTTGAGCTGGAACATCGCCTCGATGCAGTGCCAGCGGTCGTCGGTGAAGAGCGTCTCCGCGCTGTCGAACATCTGGCCGTTGAAGCCGCCGAGAATGGGCCCTTGCGTGAGGCCGTGGGGTCGGTCCTTGTTCTGGATGTCCTGCGCGGCCAGCCGCAGCCCGCCATCCCACGGCTCGACATAGACGGTGAGGTGGCTGCCCGCCGGCCCGTGATACGCGGCGTTCTCCGTGGTCATGAACTGGATCAAGTGCGGGTGATAGCCGCGCCCGGTCCAGCCCCAGCCCTTGGACAGCCGCATATGGAAGCGCAGATGAACCGTCTCCGTCGGCTCGAACACCCGGCGCATCCCGACCGAGTTGGCCGGTGTCGTGCCCCGGTCTTCCCAGCGGAATTCGATGCAACCGCTGCCGGTGTGGGCTTCCTTCGCTGCGATGGTGAACTGGTCTCCGTCATACCAGCCGCGCTGAAGCAACCGGGCGTCCTCGAAGGATTCGGTGAAGAAAACGGAAGGCGTGGCGGCGGCAAGTAACTGGCAGGAAAACACGATGCCCAACCCACCGAGCAGGCTTGTTCTGGCGAATGTTGTCACTTGCGGAGCGTCGCCGAAATGTGGGTTCGGAGTTCTTCCACCCGCTGCTTCGCGGCCGCCATTTGCTCGGCAGTCATGCGCTTGGCGAGATCCGCACACGCTGCGACGGCCTCCGGGTCGGAGTCCGCCTTGAGCCACAGGCCATACCACGCGAACGCTTCGACCACATCCTTGGCCACGCCTTCCCCGACTTCGTAGCAGTAGGCCAAGTTGAACGCGGCAGCCCGGTTCCCTTGTTCAGCAGCTTTCCGATACCACTGTGTCGCCAGCGGTTCATTCACCGGCAGGCCCTTGCCGCGGTGATAATGTGCGCCGATGGCAAGCTGTGCCTCTGGCATGTCCTGCTCGGCAGCCTTCAACAACCATTTTACGGCTTCTGTGTGGTCCACCGTGCCGATGGACCCGTTGACATACCCAATGCCCACATCGAACTGCGCCTCGGCTTCACCCTTCTCGGCGCGTGTGCGCGTGTCCTGCCATTCCTCGCTCAACTGGCCACTTCCCTCGGAAGACGACCCGCCGAGCCACCGGCGCAAGTTAGTAAGCAGGCTTGGCTTCATGAACCCCTATTTCTTCCCGGTCGCCACGGGCGCGCCGGACATGAAGTAGGCAAACAAGTCCTTCACCTGCTGCTCGCTCAAGGCGTCGAGCAGGCCCTCGGGCATGAGGGAAATATGGCTGGCTTGCATGGTCTTCACGTCGGTGCGGGCCAGCGAGTGCTTGTTGCCGGCGATGTCCAGCACCACGACGTGCTGGCCGTTGATCTCCGTGATGAGGCCGCTGAACGACTGGCCGTCGTGCGTCTCGATGTTGAAGCCGATGAACTCCTCGCGGATGGCCAGGCTCGGATCCACGATGGCGGGGAGGATGAAGTCGAGGTTGTCGCGCTCGTAGCCGGTGAGGTCGGGGCCGATCTTGCCGCCTTCCTTGTTGAGCGTGTGGCAGACGGCGCAGGCGAGTTTGAAGACTTCGCGGCCGACCTTCTCGTCACCCTTGCCGCTGGCGAGGAGCTTCTTCACCTTCGCGATCTGCGCCTCCTTTTCCTCGCTCGTCTTGTTGAGACGGCCCCAGTGCTTCTTGATGAGCGCGTCGCTCGTGGCGTCCTTGAACGCGGTGATGGCGAGCAGGTTCGCGATGGAGATTTGCTCCTTCTTGAGCTGGCCTTCGTCCACGGCGGCGAGGAGGCGGCGCGACCAGTCCGGGCGGCTGGCGAGCGCGGCCTGGGCGGTGTCGCGGAGCTTGCCGCTGAAGCCGGGGTAAAGGTCGAGCAGCTCGCGGGCGATGTCGGGCGAGGCGAAGCGCTGGAGGGCGTTGACCAAGTCGAGGCGGAGGGCGTCGCTCTTGGCGAAGCGCAGTTCCTTCAAGAAGACCGGCACGGCGGCGTCCACGCGGCGCTCGGCGAGGAGCGTGATGGTCTTGCGGCGGTCGGCCTCGGGGACTTTCGGGTCGCTGATGCGCGCGAGCGCGGCGGTGGCGGCGGGCGCGTGGCCGAGGCGCACGGCGAAGCTGATGAGCGTGGGCGTGGGCGGGCGGCTGGCCCACAGCTCTCCGACCTTCTTCGAGAGCGCAGCGGGCACAGACTTCACCGAGTCGCCCTGCAAGCCAGCTTCCATGCCGCGCACGAGTTCGTCGGCATCGGCTGACGACGGCGCGAGGGCGAAGAGTTTGGCGGCGGTTTCGAGATTCGCGTCCGTGCGCTCGGCGGTGAAGCGCTGGCCGAGGCGCGCGATGATGAACTTCTGCACGATGGGCGCGTGCCAGAACGTGCTGTCCTCCAGCATTCGCAGAATCGCGTCGCGGTCGGTGGCGCACTTGCTCTCGATGGCCCACCAGAGCAGCAGGGGAACGTGTTTGTCGGTCACGTCCTCGCTGCGCAGGAGCAGCTCGTGCGTGATGGGGAGGGCGTCCTTGCCGGCGAGGCGCGTGACGGTGCTGGCGAGCTGCGCGCGGACTTCGGCGGCGGGTTCGGACTTCGCGGTGGCGAGCAGGGCGGCCTGCTGCACGGGCGTGACGCGCTTGCGGTCGCCGAGCAGGCGGATGGTCCAGTAGCGGACCATTTCGTTTGAGTGCTTCAGCGTTTGCAGGGCGAAGGTGTCGTCGAAACCGCCGCTGGCGTTCACTGCCCAAAATGCTTCCAAGGCCAACTGGTTGTCGTGTCCCCTCACCCCGGCCCTCTCCCCCGATGGGGGCGAGGGAGAAGAAGTCGCGAGCGCAAGCTGCTTGAGCTTCGGCAGGAGCGTCTTGTCCCCGCGGTCCCACAGCACGCGCAGCGCGGTCTGGCGATGCCACTTGTTCGCGTGCGAGAGGAGCTTGATGAGTTCGTCGGCGGAGAGATTGGCGAAATCCATCTTCGCCCAACCCACCTTCGCGCCGGTCGCGGAGAGACGGTAAATACGCCCCGATTCCTTGTCCCACGTGTCGCGCGGGTCGAGGTGGCTGAGGCGGCTGTCGCACCAGTCGGCGAAGTAAATCGCGCCGTCGGGGCCGGTCTTCATGTCCACGGGGCGGAACCAGCGGTTGCTGGAGAGCACGCTCGTCTCGATGTCGGCGGTCTGGAAACTCGACGTATCGCGCGCGACCTTGCTGGCCATCACGCGGCTGGTGAGCGCCATGCCGACGACGATGTGGCCCTCGTATTGCGGAATCGCGCCGCCCTCGTAGTAGAGCATCGCCTGCGGGAAGCGCGGCTCGTAGCCCTTGTGCGCCATGTGCTCGAACCACCCGAAGCGATACGGGCTCATCGCGGGGCCGTGCTTGGACCAGCCCTTGATGTAGAGCGCGCCCTGCGCGTAATGCAGGCCGCGCGTCTGGCCGTAGTTCGAGCCGGAGAAGACACGGCCCTGCGCATCGAACTCGATGGAGAAGGTGTTGCCGCCGCCCTCGGCGAAGACCTCGAAGTCGCCGCTCACGGGATGGAAGCGCCAGATGGCCTGGCCGAGGAATTTCACGCCCTTGATGTCCGCCGTGCAGGTGCTGCCGTGCGCGCCGTAAAGCCAGCCGTCCGGTCCCCACGCGAGCGAGTTCGCTCCGCTGTGCGTGTCTTCGAGGCCGAAGCCCGAGAGCTTCACCTCGGGCGGACCGTCGGGGATGTCGTCGCGGTTTTTGTCCGGGTAGAAGAGTAGGTAAGGCGGGTTCAACACCCACACGCCGCCGCGTCCCGTGACGACGCTGCGCGCGATGTTCAGGTCGGAGACGAAGTCCTTCGCCTTGTCGAAGGTGCCATCGCCATCAGTGTCTTCGAGAATGGTGATGCGGTCAGCGCCCTTGAAGTGGTTCGGCGGCGGGGGCGGAACCTTGTCGTAAATGGCGCGGAGGTATTGGTCATACTTCGTGACCTTGAGGCCAGCGGGGAAGGGGTATTGGAGATACTGCACGACCCAGAGACGACCGCGGTCATCGAAGTGCAGGTTCAACGGCTGGCGGACCATCGGCTCGGTGGCGGCGAGGTCCCAGCGCAGGCCGGGGGCGACGTTGAACTGCTTGAGCGACTCGGCGGGCGTGGGTTTCGCGGAGCCGTCTGGCAGCATCCCGCCGCCCTTGAAGCGCTTTACGAACTCGGCCATCTCGGGCGTGAAGCGCGGGTCGGGCGGCACGTCGGCGGCGCGGGGCGAGAGGACAGGAAAGAGCAGCGAGAGGAGGGCGAAGACCGCGTTGCAAGAGCTGAAGGGATGTTTCATGGGCGAGATGCGGCGTTTGTGATACCGGCGTTCGACGCGGGGGACAAGGCGGGTGTTCGCGGCAGCGATGAACCAGCGACACATTTGGACTGCGGCGGCAAGCGAAGCGGTTCCTGCTCACTTTGGAAGTCTGACACGGTTTCGCTCCGCGAGAGCGGAAAGCGCCGTCGCCGCTGCGCTCTGCCGGCGCAGTCCAAGACGGGCGGCTGACTTTGGGGCGGCGTTTCCAGACGCTACGGTCGGTGTCAGATGGATGACAGGCAGGATGCCTGCCTACTTGGCCGGCGCGTCCGCCACCGGCTCTAGCTTCGCAATGGCGGCCATGAGCTGGTCGGCGATCTCCTGGTAGATCAGTTTCAGTCGTGGCTTGGTGCAGGTCTTGGCTTCTTCGCGCAGGGCCTTGAAGTCCATCGGCTCGCCATACTTCACCATCACACGACGCGGACGCGGGAACTTCACGTGCCGGCTCCACGCCTCAAAGGTGCCAAAGACGCGGACGGGCACGACGGGCGCGTCGGACTTGATGACGGTGAGGCCGATGCCGGCGCGGGCGGGTTGCAGGTTGCCGTCGCTGGTGCGCGTGCCCTCGGGGAAGAGGATGACCGCGCCGCCGTTGAGCAGGCGGTCGAGGATGCCTTTCAAGCCCGCCGCACCGCCGCCATCGCGGTCCACGGGCACCACGTTGAGCTGGCGCAGATACCAGCCAAAGCCGGGGAAGCGGAAAAGAGTGTCGCGGGCGAGGTAGTTAATCGGGCGAGGGACGCCGCTACCGATGAGCGGCGGGTCGAGGTAGCTGCCGTGGTTCGCCGCGAGGATGACGGGGCCTGTGAGCGGAACGCGCTCGGGATTCAAGACGCGCCACCGGTGCCAGAGCGCGTAGTAGGCGCGGCAGGCCAGCCAGGTGAGGCGATAGACGGGCTTCACCGGAGGGAAATGTCTAAGGCCCAATGTCCAAGGCCCAATGAATGACCAAGCCCGAATGACCAATGGCGCGCCGGCCGACCGTGCCCGGACATTGGGCATTGCGTCATTGGGCATTGATTGGGCATTGGGAATTGATCCTTGGTCATTCCACTCACGCCACCGGCTTGAGCGGCGCGAGCCGGTTGGCTTTCCGCCGCTTGTTTATCTCTTCGAGCATGATGTCGCACGTCTGCTGCACGACTTGGTGCGAGTTGTCGATGATCATCGCGCCGAGCGAGGGCATGAGCGGGGAGTGGGCGCGCTGGCTGTCGCGCTTGTCGCGCGCGTGGACGTCCTCCTTCACGCCGTCGCGCTCGCGGCGGAACTTGCGGACCTCGGGGCTGGCATCGAGGAAGAACTTGTAGTCCGTCTCCGGGAAGATGTTCGAGCCGATGTCGCGGCCCTCCATGACGAGGCTGCCGAACTGGATGCACTCGCGCTGCTTGGCCTTCATC
>JBEBFV010000312.1:0-7719 GCA_040081795.1 Limisphaerales bacterium
ACCCCTCATCCGGCCTGCGGCCACCTTCTCCCCTCGCTCCGCGAAGGGAGAAGGCACTCCACCAAACTCGGACTTGAATCCCGGCGTGATCGGCGGATGCTCCACGCTGAATTCAACGCCCGACTTTATGAAGACATTGCTCGCCATCCTCTTGTCCTTGGGCCTCGGGGTCGTCATCACGGGCGTCGTGGTCTCCCGCCAGCAGGGCGCCGTGCGCGAGGCACAGGCCGCGGAGGCCGCGAAGCGCGAGGACGCGCTCGCCGCTGAGAAAGCGCGGCTGGAGAAGGCTCTCGCGAACGCGCGCGGGCGCACGGTGACGGTGGAGTCGCCCGCCCCTGCCCCGCTGGCGCGGATCATCGAGGTGAACCGGGGGCCTTCCGCGCGCGAGGCGATGGAGCGGCTGAAGCTGTTGCGAGTCGCGCCCGGCCCGGGACAGGTGCGCGGCATCCGATTGGTGGTGCATGAGCTGGAGACGCTGGTGGCGGCGGGCACGAACGCGCTGCCGGTGATCCGCGAGTTCCTCGCGCTCAACCAGGAGGTGACCTACGACACGGGCGCAGCCCCCGGCGCGAAGACGAAGGCCCCCGGCTTCGATCCGCGCGCGGGCACGGAGTTCCTTGTGCCGCCGACGCTTTGCCTCGGGCTGTTCGATGTCGTGCGGCAGATCGGCGGCGCGGGGGCGGAGAAGATTTTGGCCGACACACTCACCACCACGGGCCGGGGATTGGAAGTGCTTTACCTCGCGCGGGTGTTGCAGGAGATGGCACCGAACAAATATCGCGAGCTGGCCACGGGCGTCGCGAAGGAGCTGCTGGCCAATCCTGTCGGCAAAGGCACCGCGCCCGTGGACAAGGTGGACCAGGGCTACTTGTTCAGCGTGCTGATGTTCTTCAACGACGCGACTTACGCAGGCGCGGCGCAGGCGCAGCTCGTCACGGCGGATGGCAAGGTGGACAAGGCGGCCTTGAAGTATCTGCAAGGGGCGATGGGCGAGCAGACGCTCACCATCGCGCAGCAAACGTGGAACGACCCGCGCATGACGATCGCCGAGAAGGAGCCGCTGGCGCGCGTGGCGCTGGCCTATCTGGGCGTGAACCCGCAGGCGGAGCCGCTCTTCAAGACGGCGATCAACGACCCCGCGATGCCGCCGGACCACCGGCGCAATTTGATCGAGGACTTGAACCAGGACGGGTTCCCGGACCGGAAGAATTTCACGCCGAAGGACGTTGCGTTGATCGAGAGCCGGCTGCGGTTCATCCAGGCCAACGCGCCCAACGCGATAGACAAGGTGAACGCCGCCGCCTTCGCCGAGGCGAACAAGGATCTCCTCCAGATGCTCCAGCGCGCGACCATCCCGGCCGCGCCAAAGCCGTGATGAAGCCCGGCCGCGCGGCCCTCAGGGCAGCATCTCGCGACCGTCGAAAAACGCGTTACTGATCGGCGAGTCCCACGGGACGGTGGAGGGGCCGAGATTGACGTTGCCGGTGTAGGTGGCGAAGAACTGGCCCCAGACGACCTTGCTGCCGAGGCGGGTTTCCGCGTGGCCATCGAGCATCACGAGGGCCATGCGGCTGTTGTGCTTCTTGGGCTGCTCCTGAAAGCGGTAGTTGCCGATCTGGAGCCCCTTGGCGGGGCCAGCGGGCGTGGCAGTGGTGATGGTGGGGTAACAGCGCGCGGCCCACCAGGTGTCGAGCCACGCGGCGTCACCCTTGCCGTCGTTGGTGTCGTTGGCGTCGTCGTTGCCGCCGCACTCAGCGATGTAGATGGTCTCCGAGGTCTGGGGGAGCTGGGAGAGGCGCTTGGTGCCGCCACTGGCGTTGACGACGCCAATGTAGTTGAAGCCGTAGGAGACGAACCCGGTGGTGGACGGATCGCCGGTGATGGTGGTGCCGTTGACGAGCTTGCAGGTGAGGCCGCGCTTCTTGAGCGGACAGACGAAGGACCGGGGGTTGTTCACCAGCACGTTGAGGAGGATCGCGGGCGTGCCGGTCCACTCGCCACCGCGCGACTGCCCGGCGACGATGTCCGTGTAGTGCGTTGCGCTCCACGTCATGCCAGCGACCTTGTCGTCGTTGTCGGTCGCATACATCCCCATGCCAAGCGCGAGCTGCTTGGTGTTGTTAAGGCAGGCCGCGCCGGTGGCCTTGGTCTTGGCCTTGGACAACGCGGGCAGGAGCATGCCTGCCAGGATCGCGATGATGGCGATGACGACAAGCAGTTCGATAAGTGTGAATCCGTCGGACTTCGCTGCCCGCCTGGGGCTGGTCTGGGGTTTCATGTTGGTTCGGGCCGGTTGGTTGTCGGCGCGAGGCTATTCCATCTTCACGCCATTGGCCTGGCAAAACTTCTCGAACTCGGCGCGCAGCTCCGGCGGCTGGCTGGCAACTTCCGCGCGCGCCTTGCTCTTGTCCGCCGGCGTGCCGCGCACGAACGCAGCAGTCCAGCGTTTGAACTGTCGGTCCTTTTCCGCAGCCTTGCGGTCGGCAGGCGTGCCAGCGTCATAGACCGATGGAGCGGGTGGCGGAGCAGAGCCGTCGGAGACGACAGGCGCGGGAGCTGGTGCGGGCGAGGGCACTGCCGACGGAGTTCTCCTCCTGCACCCGAAGGCCAGAAAGAGAGCCATCGCAACACATAGTGTCATGCAGCGGGCACTCATCGTAGTCGCACGAGACTCTTTTATGTCGCGAGCATCCGCTTGGCAAGCCGATGGCCGAGAAGAGTGGCTTACCGACCTTCGGGCCCCCGCAACCGCAGGTCCGCCACGCACTCGACGTGCTGCGTCTGGGGAAACATGTCGTGCGGCGTCACCTTCACGAGCGAGTAGCCGCCCTCGGCGCAGAGGATCTGCAAGTCCCGCGCCAGCGTGGCAGGATGGCACGAGACGTAGATGACCTGCTGCGGATGCGCGCGGCGGATGCGTTGCAGCGCGTCCGGCGGCACGCCGGTGCGCGGCGGGTCTATCACGAGCGTCGTCGGTTCGTTGGGATGCCGCTGGAGGAGTCCGCCCAGGTAATCCTCCGCCGGGCCGCTGACGAACTGCCCGTTCGCCACGCCGCGCAGCTTCATGTTCTCCTTCGCCGCCTTGATCGCCAGCCCGTCGTATTCCACGCCGACGAAAGACTCCACCATGTCCGCCAGCTCCAGCGCGAAGAAGCCCACGCCACAATACGCATCAATCAAGCGCCGCGATCCCGCGTCCCGCAGCCGCTCCCGCACCGTCTCCACCAGCTTGGGCAGCAGGTGAAAATTATTCTGGAAGAAGGAATCGCGCGGCACCACCCAGCCCTCCGGCGTCACGCGCAGCGTCACCTTCAAGCCACCGCGCGGCGGCGGGTTCGCGATCACCTTCTGCAAGTCCTCGTTCAGCACCGGCTCGGCCAGAGCGCACTCGGTGATGCTCACCACGTGTTCGTTGTCCATGCCCAGGAAGCCCAGCTCCATCCGTTGCAGGCGCTTGTTCCACTGCGTCCGCACCATGATGCGGTTCCGGTATCCGTAGGGCGCAGAGCACGGCACCACCGCGTCAATCACCGCGCCGCTGAAGCCGCCGATGCGCTGGAAGAGATCGCTGATCTGCTTGTGCTTCAGGCGGAGCTGCGCGGGATATGCGATGTGCTGATACTGACAGCCGCCGCACTGGCCGAAATACGGGCAAGGCGTCTCCACGCGCTCCGCCGAGGCTTGCAGCACCCGCACCAGCCGCGCGCGCGCGAACTTCTTCTTCACCTCCGTCACCGCCGCCTCGACCGTTTCGCCGGGGATCACGAACGGCACGAACACCACCAGCTCATCCAAGCGCCCCACGCCCTCGCCGCCGAACGCGAGGTCGTGAATCGTCACCGTGATGATCTGCCCCGGCGACAAGGCCGGTGAATCCGCTGCCATCCCGCGAGCATCGCGCAGGGTCGGGATACGAATCAATCCTCCTCCCGCGCCGCCTTTGCCCTTGTCTCGACTTCGCGTTCTGTTACGAACTCGCCGCGTGAGTGATGAAAAGAAATTGCGGCTCGGCATCCTCGGCTCCGGCAAGGGCACCAACATGGTCGCCATCGCCGAGGCCATCACTGCCGGGAGCGTTCCCGCAGAGGTCGCCATCGTGTTGAGCGATGTGGCGGACGCGGCCATCCTGACGCGGGCGCGGGAGCGCGGGCTGCCGGCGAAGTTCATCGCGCCGGGGAAGTTTCGCACCAAGCTGGACGAGGAGGCGGAGGCGGCTTACATCGCGGCGCTGAAAGACGCGGGCGTGGAACTGGTCGTGCTCGCTGGCTTCATGCGCATCCTCAAGGGCGAGTTTCTCCGCGCCTTCCCGCAGCGTGTCATCAACATCCACCCCTCGCTCCTGCCCGCGTTCACCGGCCTCGAAGCGTGGAAGCAGGCGCTGGACTACGGCGTGAAGTTCACCGGCTGCACCGTCCACTTCGTGGACCAGGGCGTGGATACCGGCCCCATCATCGCGCAGCAGACCGTCCCGGTCCTGAGCCGCGACGACGCGGACATGCTGCACGGGCGAATCCAATTCGCTGAACGCCAGCTCTACCCCATGGCCATCTCCGCCCTCGCGCGCGGACTGGTGCGCGTGGAGGGGCGCAAGACCGTGACGGGTGCCGAGACAAAGGGTTGAGGGTTTGCCGGACGCGCTTCAAGCCAAGGCTGGAAACCTACCCGACGCGCTGTCATTCTCCTGGCAAGCCAGTGACAAAACCTCGCCGCATCATTCTGTTCAGCCTTTTCGGCCTCGTTCTCTGCCCCGTGACAGCGTCGGCAAATGCAGGAACTCCGCTCATGTGGGCGGCGATGCTGCATCTGGTCTTTGGTAACGCCGTCATCGGAGCTTGGGAGGGATTCGTGCTCTCACGGCTGTTCAAGCTGCCTTTCACCAGGACCGCTGGCGTGCTGGTGCTCGCCAACTACTTCTCAGCGTGGGTGGGCTATTATGCAATGGTCACGCTTGCGCCCAGCACGCTTCCCGAATTGTTCGGCGGCCAGCCGCTGTATCAGGCTTCGGTTGTGCTGTGGACAGTCGGTTTTAGTTCTTATCTCGCCTCAGTCGTTCTAGAGCTGCCGTTCTGCTGGTATTGCCTGCCGAAAGGAGAACGCTCGTGCGGGAAGACCGTGCTGGTGTGTCTGGCCGCCCAGACCATTTCCTACGGCCTGTTGGTGCCCTTTTATCTCGCCGCCAGCCCCATCAGCTTGGTCAGCAAGACTGAACACGATGCCTCCCTGAGTTTTGCCCGAACGGAGAAGGCTTGGGTTTATTTCATCGCGCCAGATGGAGGTGACATCTTCCGCATCAGGCCAGATGGCTCAAACCGACAATTCGTTCTGGCTGCTGGCATCACGAACCGATTCCACCGCCTGATTCTCCTGCCCGCAACGGGTGAGCCTGCATGGAACCTCTGCTTGGTGACCGAACGGGGAAGACTGAGCGAAGGGAGTGTCTCGAAAATTCTGCTGGAACGCTTCACGAAGAAAACTCGCGCGGCCCGCATTCCCGACTTCGTGGAGAATTCCCATTTCAGCTTCGGTGAGCCGATAGACTATCGAACGACCTCGGAAACCACCTGGAAAATCTGGCTGGGATACTGGGCGGCCGAGGGATTGCACGCGAGAAGTTCATCTGGCGACGAGAGACGGAGTTTCGCCTTTGAAGCGCCGTTTGTGATGAACTGGTATGCGCGTAATGCAACGGTTCTCCCCAGCGGTTTGGTCATCTACCAGCTCGGTGAGCAAATTGTCGCGCTGGACGTGGAACACAGAAAGGTTGGCTTTGTGACGCTTGGACGGGGGCCAGTCGTAGTATTGGAAGAAGATTAGAGACTTCGCCCCATGTCCTCCGGCTACATCCACACCTTCTCCGCCGAGGAACAGGCTCGGCTCGTGGCGCAGGCGGAGTTTCTGGAGCCTTACTTCTTTCCGAACATCGACTTCTCCGGCTGCGAGCGGGTCTTGGAAGTCGGCTGCGGCGTGGGCGCGGAGTTGCAAATCCTTCGACGGCGTTACCCGCAGGCGCACCTGACCGGGCTGGACTTCTCCGAGTCGCAACTGGCGAAGGCCCGCGAGCTGTTGCACGCGGAACTCGCCGTCGGCGCGTTGGAACTCCACCACGGCAGCGCCTACGAGCTGCCCTTCGCCGGCGCGAGCTTCGACGGCGTCTGCCTGATCTGGGTGTTGGAGCATCTGAGCGAGCCGGTGCGGGCGTTGCGCGAGGCCAGACGCGTGCTGCGGCCCGGCGGCGTGCTTTCCGTCACGGAAGTTTTCAACTCAAGCCTGCGCGTGGAGCCGCCCTGCCCGGCGATCGCGGAATACTGGCGCGCGTTCGACGAGCTTCAGCGCGAACTCGGCGGCGCTCCGGACGTGGGTGCGGAGCTTGGCCCGCTCGCGTCGCAGGCGGGCTTCGCCGAAATCCAGCTCCACTCCGTTCACGTGCGGATGGACTCGCGGATGACGGACCCGGTGCGGCGCGAGGAGTTCATCGGCTACTGGCGGACGCTGGCGTTGAGCGGCGCGGAGCAATTGCAGGCGCGCGGTCTGGTGTCGCCCGCGCTGGTGGGCGCGATGCAGACGGAGTTCAACTCACTGGCGGGGAACCCGGCGGCGGTTTACGACTACATGGGGCGGCAGGTTCAGGCGCGGAATCCGACTAGCCGCACGACGGAACTATGATTCAAGGAACTGCCAGCCCGGAGCGTCAACCACTCGTGCTGACGATTCCCTACCATGCCGTCGCCGAGCGCCGATCCCTCTGAGCCAGTGAACGACGAGCCAAAACCGAAGCGGCGTTCCCCGCTCCACTACCTGTTCCGACACCCGCTGTCGCTGGAGTCGGAGACGAGCTGGTTCCTCCTGCTCGGCGTGGCGGACTTGGTCTTGACGACCATCCTGCTGAACACCGGCGTGGTGCAGGAGGCCAACCCGCTGGCGCGCTTCTTCATCTTCGCCGGCGGCGTCCATGGTCTGATCGGCTTCAAGTGCGTCATGCTCGCCGTCGCAGCGGTGGCGGCGCAGGTCATCGTCGTCCGCCGTCCACGGACGGCCAAGGCGGTGCTGCACACAGGCATTGGCGTGCAATTCTTCGTCGTGGCCTACAGCCTCTCGTTGCTGCTTCGGGTCACGGCCTGAGGCGCGACATGGAGCGGACCTTGGGACCGGCGCACTTTCTCCTCAACCAGGCCACCGCTTGTTGCTAGGCTGTCCGACATGAAACGCCTGCTCTTACTCGCCGCGCTGCTGGCTCTCAACTCTCAACTCTCAACCTTCAACTCTCCCGCCGCCGAGTCGAAGCGCCCCAACATCCTCTGGCTCATCGGCGAGGATTTCTCACCGCACCTCGGCTGCTACGGAACCAAGGAAGTCTGGACGCCGAACCTTGACCAGCTCGCGCGCCAGGGGATGCGCTACACGCGGGCCTTCACCACCGCGCCGGTGTGCAGCGCGAGCCGCTCGGCCTTCATCACCGGGATGTATCAGACCACCATCGGCGCGCACCATCACCGCTCGCATCGCGATGACGACTATCAGCTCCCCGCCGGCGTGAAGATCATCAGCGACCGGATGCGCGAGGCGGGCTACTTCACGGCAAACCTCGTGGACATGCCCGCGAGCTTCGGATTCAAAGGCTCAGGCAAGACGGATTGGAACTTCACCTACGCCGGCCCGCGCTTCGACGGCCAGCGCTGGGATGAGCTGAAGGCGAAGCAGCCCTTCTACGCGCAGATCAAC
>JBEBFV010000313.1:0-7707 GCA_040081795.1 Limisphaerales bacterium
GGCGATGACGCTCTACACCGCGAGCCTCGTGGACCGCGACAAGAAGGCCGACATCCGCCTCGAAGCCGCGATGTGCAAGCTCTGGGGCAGCGAGCGCGCCTGGGAAATCGTGGACGACACGATGCAGATTCGCGGTGGACGCGGCTACGAGACCGCGCAATCGCTCAAGGAACGCGGCGAGGAACCCATCGCCGTCGAACGCTTCCTGCGCGACTGCCGCATCAACACCATTTTCGAGGGCAGCAGCGAAATCATGCGGCTCTTCATTGCCCGCGAGGCGCTGGACCCGCATTTGAAAGTGGCCGGGGCCGTGCTGAACTCGCAGTTGCCACTGGGCGTTCGCGCCACCGCTGCCATGAAAGCCGGACTCTTCTACGCAGGTTGGTATCCGCAGCAATGGCTGCCCTCGTTCGGAGCCGTGAAGGCCCGCGCCGCGCTCGCGAAGCACCTGAAATTCGCCCGTCGCACCGCGCGGAAACTCGCGCGTTCGCTCTTTCACGCGATGGCGCTGAACGGACCGAAGCTCGAGAAGCAGCAGGTCCTGCTCGGCCGCTTCGTGGACATCGGCACGGAACTATTTGCGCTCACCGCGACCTGTGCGCGGGCGGAGGCGAAGTTGAAAGCGGCGAAGAGCCTTGAGGAGAAAGAGTCGCTGCTCCAGCTCGTGGAATGCTTTTGCCAGCAAGCCCGCCTGCGCATCGCGCGGCACTTCGACGGCTTGCATCACAACGCCGACCGCGCTGGCTACAAGCTGGCGCAAGGCGTTCTCTCCGGCCGGCTCGGCTGGCTGGAGGAAGGAATTGTCGCTCACAAGAAGTGAGCGAGCCTAGCCGAGCGGCTAGCCCGGCACCCGGTCGCGTTCTCTGTCCCCCCGCGGCCGGGTTTCCTTTTTACCCGTGCCGGCGATTTGCAATCGCCGTCTGTGGCGGGCGGCAGTTCGAGGACGCCTCGTGTAGCCCACGCGTCGGGCGGCGACTGGAAGTCGCCGGCACGGGCTACGGCGGCAGGTAGCCCTTCGCCAACTCACGGAACACGGCGACTTGCTCCGCCTCCCAGACCGGGCCGCGACCAAATCCTTTCGTCAACAGCGCGGCCACGCTCGGCGCGGCATCCATCGCGGCGCGTGCGTTGAGCAGGAGCGAGCGCGAGCGGCGGGAGAGAACATCCTCCACAGTCCGCGCCATTTCGTGCCGGACGGCATGGAGCACATCGTCTGCGGTCAAAGGAAGGTCGGGATGCAGGCGGCGCAACCGGGGGCCGGTGCCGCCGATGCCCGGCAACGTCTCCGCAGCCGACTGGCCGCTGCGGCGGCGCGTGTCCGCGAGAGTGAGGCTTTCAGTGACGCATGGCTTCGTCGGCAGGCTGGCGACCTCAACAGCCTTGTCCACCGCGTCCGCTGCCATCTTGCGATAGGTCGTCCACTTGCCGCCGGCGACGGTGATGAGTCCGCCGGGCGAGACGAGCACGACGTGGTCACGCGGCAAGGCGGCGGTGGACTTCGCTCCGGGCAGCTTCACGAGAGGTCGTAAGCCGGCAGTGACGCTGAGGATGTCGCGCTCGGTCGGTGCCTTCGCGAGGTAATGCGCGGCGTGCTCGAGGAGGAACTGAATTTCCGTCGCGAGCGGGCGCGGCTCCAAGGGCGTCTCCGAAACCGCCGTGTCCGTCGTGCCGACCAGCACGCGGTCCTCCCACGGGATGATGAAGAGCACGCGTCCGTCGTCAGTGCGCGGGACCATGAGCGCGGTGTTGCCATCGAGGAACTGGTGCGGGAGGACGAGGTGCGCACCCTGGCTCGCGGCGATGACCGGGGGCACTTCGGCCTCATCCATGCGACGGACCGAGTCGCTGAAGACCCCGGTGGCATTGATGACGACGCGGGCGTGGATGGGAAAGTCCTTGCCCGACTCCGCATCGCAAACCCGCGCGCCGGCGACGCGCCCATCCTTCTTCAGCAGCGAAACGACGCGCACGTAGTTCGCCACGCTTGCGCCGAGCGTCGCGGCAGTCTGCGCGAGCGCGATGGCGAGGCGCGCGTCATCGAACTGGCCATCCTGGTAGCGGATGCCGCCGCGCAGGCCGGCGGCCCTCAAGTTCGGCAGCCGTTCCTGCGTCTCGCCGCGCGACAGGTGACGCGACGGGGCCAGGCCGAGGTCGCCCGCGAACCAGTCGTAGAGCTTCAGCCCGACGCCGTAGTAGGGCGCTTCCCACCAGTGATAGCAGGGCACGATGAAGTTCAGTGGATGCACCAGATGCGGCGCGTTGCGCAGCAGCAGGCCGCGCTCGTGCAGCGACTCGCGCACGAGCGCGATGTTCCCCTGCTTCAAATAGCGGAAGCCGCCGTGAATCAGCTTGGTGCTCCGGCTGGAAGTCCCCTTCGCGAAATCGCTCTGCTCGACGAGCGCGGTCTTCAGCCCGCGCGCTGCCGCATCCACGGCCACGCCCAGGCCCGTCGCGCCGCCGCCGATGACCAGCACGTCCCACAGCGTGGGCTGCTCCAGCAACGTGGCAATGGCGTGGGCACGGTTCACGCCGGGAGGTTACGCGGGGCCGGGCGCTTGGCGAGCGCGCACGAAATAGGGATTGAAAGCAAGCGGACGGCTCCTAGTATGCGCCTGCCTTGTCGCTTGCGGGAAGGCACGATGGTTCGGGATGTAGCGTAGCTTGGTAGCGCGTCTGAATGGGGTTCAGAAGGTCGTGAGTTCAAATCTCACCATCCCGACCATTTCCCTCCGGGTCACTTCGCGTTCTTCTTCTTCGCCTTTCCACCGCCGGCCTGCTCCGGGTCGCTGAACGGCGGCTTGTCGAAGGTGCTGCCGTCGCCGGTCACGCGCGGGTCGATCGCGTCCTTGAGGAGTTTCATCAGGCGTTCGGACTGCGCACGCTTCTGCGCGGCGAAGGCCGGGTCGGCGGCGAGGTTCTTCACCTGGTCGGGGTCGTTCTTCAAATCGTAAAGCTCCTCGGCGGGGCGCTTGGCGAAGGCGAGGTCGAAGTGCCACTTCCACTCCGCCTCGTGCTGGTGCGCGATGAGCCAAGTCTTCGTCGGGCTGGCGTCCATGTCGGGGAAGGCGGCGCGGGTGTTGTTCCCCACGTCTTTCAAATCCGGCGTGCTCTCGGCGGCGGAATAGGGCGCGCCCATCGGCCAGCGGTCGGGCGCAAAGTTGCGGATGTAGAGGAAGTCCGGCGTGCGCAGGGAACGCATCGGATACGGGAGGTTGCCTTCCCGGGCGATGCCGACGTGGCGTTCGCGTCCGGACACTGACCAGTCGCGGCTCTTGTCCACGAGGCCGGCTTTGTCGGACTTGAGCAACGGCACGAGGCTTTTGCCATAGAGGTTCTCCGGCGGTTTCACTCCGCCGATTTCGAGAAAGGTCGGGCAGAGGTCCGGGATGCGCGCGAGGTCGGTGAGCACGCGGCCGGGCTTCGCGCCGGGGTAGCGGATGGCCAGCGTCACCGCCGTGCCGTGGTCGTAGAGGTTGCACTTGCCGCTGGTCACGCCGGGCATCCCGTGGTCGCCACTGAGGACGATGACGGTCTTCTCCAGCTCGCCGGCCTCCTCAAGCTTCTTGAGCAGCACGCCGACGTAGGCATCCACCGCCTGGCACTCGCCGAGGTAATCAGCCACGTCCTCGCGGATTTCCGGCACGTCGGGCATGAACTTCGGCAGCTTCCCCTTCAACGCATCAGGCTCGATGCCCCAGAGTTTCTTGCCGCTGCCCTTCACCCATGAGCGGTGCGTCGTGGTCGTGCCAAACCAGTAATGCCACGGCTGCCCTGGCTTCCGCGCGGCGAGGAAGTCGTCGAAGTTCCCACGCACCTGGCCAAGAATCTTTTCGCGCGCGGCGGCGACGGTCTGCCCGTCCGCGACCATCTTCGTCACCTCCTCGGAGAAGTTGTTACACGCGCCGCCGGCCTTCTGATACGCGTATTGCTGCCCGCCGAAGCCCGCGTCCACCGGCGTGCCGGGGCTCCACACCTTGAAGCTCTTGCCGATGTGATACCCCGCGTCCCGCAGCAGCAGCGGGAACGTGGGAATCTTCTCGTCCCACACCGCGCCTTGCAGGATGGCCGCACGCCCCGTCTGGAAGAAGTAACGGCCCGACAGCAGCGAACTGCGGCACGGCGTGCAACTCGGTGCGTTGACGAACGCGTTCTTGAACAGCACGCCCTCGCGCGCCACGCGGTCCACGTTCGGCGTCTTCACCACGTCGTTGATGGTGGGCCGGCCATCGAGACCCTTGTAGCAACTCGCGTAACGCCCCCAGTCATCGGCAAAGACGAAGAGGATGTTCAGGCGCGGCGCATCCGCCGCAGGCGTGTGGGCAGCCGAGAGAATCAA
The DNA here is from genome assembly GCA_040081795.1 of Limisphaerales bacterium. Taxonomy (GTDB): domain Bacteria; phylum Verrucomicrobiota; class Verrucomicrobiia; order Limisphaerales; family SXTU01; genus SXTU01. Next base: position 4,337 of record JBEBFV010000313.1, read on the forward strand.
TCCGGCCAGCAGCGCGAACGCGCGAATCGAAGTGCTCATGCCGCGACCGTAGCGGAACCGTCCGTTGGTGCGCAGCGGAAAAATGGCTTGACCGGAATCACCGCCAGACTTCGTATGCCATCCGAAATCCACCCATGAACCCAGCCCGCCACGCCGGATCCTCCAGGGCCTTCACCCTCATCGAACTGCTTGTCGTCATCGCCATCATCGCGATCCTGGCCGGGATGCTGTTGCCCGCGTTGGGCAAGGCCAAGAACAAGAGCAAGGGCATCGCCTGCACGAACAACCTGCGGCAAATCTCCCTCGGCTCGACCCTTTACTCGGACGCGTGCGACGACCGGATCGTCAAGCTCTGCACGGACACTGCCAACGCGCCGCTGTTCATCCCGATGCCGCCCGGCACTCCCATCCTGCCCAGCGCCACGCGGGTCTGGTGGATGGACTACATCCGGCCATTCTTCGGCGCCTCGATCAAGAGCTACCAGTGCCCGGGATATGAGTTCAAGGACGCCGGGAACACGCCGGCCTTCGGGGTGGGGATCGCCTACGCGGAACTGGCCACCACCTGGAGCGACGCCACGATCATTCGCGTCCAGGCCGTAACCCAGCCGTCGGCCACGATCATTTTCGCGGACTGTGCTCTCCTCGTGGCCGCGCCGCTCCCCGGCAACCAAACAGAGCCGGACCCCGACAAGTGGGTGTCCAACTCGCTCGCGGTGGGCACGCGGCCTTACTATTTCAAGTCGCCCGGCAGCATCCTCTCCGGCGCTCCCGGCGACCCGAGCACGCCGCGCCCCGTCAACCGGCACAACCAGCGGGCCAACATGGGCTTCGTGGACGGCCATGTGGAAGCCATGCGCACCAGCCAGGCCGGCTGGCTCCTGCCGCGTGGCGATGCCCGCGCCCTGTGGGACAAGTGAAATGAAAGTTCGCGCAACGGACGAAACCGCCACTTCATGAGAACACTCCTTCTGCTCGCCTTGCTGGTCGCGGCCCTGTCCGGCTGCAAGAAACGGCCTGCCCCTGAAGCTCCTGCGGCCGCCCAACCCGCCACGCCCCCAGACCCACAAAAGGACCTCGCCGAACTCTCGATGGCCGTGCGCGCCTATTACCTGTCCCAAGGGAAACACCCGGCCACGCTGGACGACTTGGTCCAAGCTCGTTGCATCTACCGGTTGCCCACACCGCCGGCGGGAAAGAAATACTCCATCGACGCCAAGAAACTGGAAGCCGTCCTCGTGGACCAATGAAGACCGGTCGCGGACGCCATGAGGCAATGGACCTCAATTCCCCGGGGGGGGGCAAACCCTGGCCGTGGAAACCCTCATGAACTCGCTCCGCCTGCGTCGTCTGCCACCATGCGCACCATCGGGCTAGGCAGTTCCTCGCTCCGCTGCCTGAACCGCACCATCCCCAGCGCCACCAAGGCAAGCGCGGCGATTTGGTAGCCGCTCAATCCCAACATCACCACCGGCGTGGCGCGCTCGAACTCGTGCGCGAAGCGGAAGCTCCCGTAGGCGATGAGGTAAATGTGAAAGTGCTGGCCCGGCAGCTTGCCCGCGCGACGCAGCGCGAAGAGCCCGGCGGCAGCGGCGAGGTTGAAGCCCAGTTCCACCTGCGCCGCCGGCCAGCGCGCGACGCCAGCCGCGTCAGTCACCGTGAACCACGACGCCTCGCATACGCGCCCGAGACAGCAGCCGTGCGTGGCGCAACCCACGCGGCCGAGCGCGACCGCCAGCGGCACGATGGCCGCGAACCAGTCGCCGGTGACGCCGCGATAGCCGGTGAGACGCTTGGCGAGTTCCACCGAGAGGTAGCCGCCGAGCAAGCCACCGAGGATGGATTTGCCGGCGGCGAGCTGCGCCCAAAAGTTTCCGTCGTGGACGTGCAGCCAGCCCTCGGCAGCGAAGTAGATGACCTTCGCGCCGAGGAACGCGCCCGCCAGCGCCGCGATGTAAACGACGATGAGCCGGTCATCGCGCCGCACCAGCCGCGTCCAGAAGACGAGGCTGCCGACAATGGCCAGCAGCATGAGCCAGCCGTAGGCGGAGGATTGAATAGGGGCGTCCACGGGCAGAACTAGAACTCTTGGCGAGGAGGAAGGGCGAGGACACCCACGATGCTCACCAAAAGAGTCAGAGACCGCAGCACCACTGCCAGCCTGACGCTCCGAAGGAGCACCACAAACCAGCCCGGGGCAACGCCCCGGGACACGCGGCAACGAGAGGCCGAGCCCTGTAAGGGCGACACCAAACTGTTCCGCCCCTTCAGGGTGGCAATGCTTCTCCATCCGACACCCAGGGCGCTGCCCTGGGCTGGTATGTGACAGGCCTTCAGCCTGCGACCGAACTCGGGTGTAGCCTGCATACTCATTTCACCGCGCAGTCCTCAAACCCCGAGTAGTAGCGGCAGAAGCTGTCGAGCTTGCCGTCCGGGCGGATGACGTGCGTGCAGCAGCGGTCAATGCGGTCCTCGTCCCAGCTCCACGCGTCCATGAAGGGTTTGATGAACAGCCGGAAGGTGTGCGTCTCGTCCATCTCGAACTTCTTCAGCAGATCTCCCAGCGGCTCGGAGTCGCAGCCGCACTTCATCAGGTCTTCCAGCTTGTAATGCACTTTTGTCCCGAGGAAATCCTGCACCTTCGCGAAGTCAATGAAGTCGCTGACGGACCGCACCGTGCCGTCGAGCTTGAGCAGATAGCCGATGGTCGCGCAGTTCGGGTCGCCGCACGGCAGCGGCGTGAAGTCCTCGAAGCGCAGCTTGCCGCCGGATTGCCCCACGGCGGCTAGGATGATGTCGGCGGTGTTGAGGGGAGTGTTCAGTAAACAGTTTTCAGTATTCAGTGCGGCCGTTGGCTGCGAGCTGCTCGATTCTGAATACTGAACACTGGACACTGAATACTTCTGCCCAATCCGTCCGCTGGTGAACATCGGCTGAAACGAAATCCCCCGGCAGTTCGGCCAGCACAGGCCGAACTCGATGGTGTCCCAGAGGAACGCGAGGTTCTCCGGCGTCACCGTCATCGCGAGCGTCACGGGCACGTTCAGCTCGCGGCACCGTTCGAGGCAGCGCTCGCGCACGGCGCGCAGGTCCGCGCCTCGCAGGGCTTGCTGGCCGTCGGCCTGCGGGCCGTCGAACTGGAGGTAGAGCTGGAACTTGCCATAGCGGAACGTCGCGCCCAGCTCGCGAGCGAAGGCGTCGTCCTGCGCGATGCGCACGCCGTTGGTGTTCAGCAGCACGTAGTCAACGCCGGGGTTCGCGTGCAGCCAGCGGAGCAGCTCGAAGAACTGCGGGTGCAGCGTCGGCTCGCCGCCGGAGAGCTGGAGGATTTCGATGCCGCCCTTGCGGTCAATCACGCCTTGGATGCGCGC
>JBEBFV010000314.1:0-7702 GCA_040081795.1 Limisphaerales bacterium
GCAAGGATCGCGATGATCGCGATGACGACGAGCAGTTCGATGAGCGTGAACGCCTGTTGTGCGGGCCGGGCTTTCATAGAAGTCATCGCACCGTAGAAGCCGTGAAAGATGCCGTCAAGCGGGTGTTTGCGCGCCCCAGCCTTGCTTTTCGCGTCCCGTTTCCTAGCCTCGCGCGACGCATGAGAATCAGCATCTTCGGTTTGGGCTACGTGGGCGCGGTGACGGCGGGGTGCCTGTCCAGCCACGGCCATTACATCGTCGGTGTGGACGTGCATCCGGCGAAGGTCGAGGATTTTAACCGAGGCATCCCACCCATCGTCGAGCCGGGCTTGGATGAACTGCTCAAGGACGCGAAGGCTAAGGGTCTCCTCCGCGCCACGCAGGATTGCACCGACGCGCTCGCGGACACGGAGCTGTCCATCGTCTGCGTCGGAACACCCTCGACGGCGGCGGGCGGGCTGGACCTGAACTTCGTGCGCGGCGTCGCGCGCGAGATCGGCGATGCGCTCCGCAAATCAGCCAAACCGCACACGCTCGTCTTCCGCAGCACGATGCTCCCCGGCAGCACGGCGAAGCTCGTGGATGACTTGCTCGGCGACTTGGAGAAGTCCGGTGCGTTGCGCGTGTTCTACTACCCCGAGTTTCTTCGCGAGAGCACGGCGGTGGCGGATTTCGAGACACCGTCGCTCGCGGTCGTCGGGTCGCGCGATGGTTTCGCGCCGCCCGCGGACTTGATGAGAAACCTCTTTGGTGAGAAAGCCGCCGTGGTCAACTGGCCGACCGCCGAGATGGTCAAATACGCCTGCAACGCCTTCCACGCCGCAAAGATCACCTTCGCCAACGAGATCGGTCGCGTCGGCAAGTCCGTGGAAGTTGACGCCCGCGCTGTCATGTCCCTCCTCTGCCAGGACACGCGGCTCAACATCTCCAGCTACTACATGAAGCCGGGCAACCCCTTCGGCGGCTCGTGCCTGCCCAAGGACGTGCGCGCGCTCACGAACCTCGCCCGCACCAACGGCCTGAGCTTGCCGATGCTGGAAAACCTCCTCACCAGCAACGACCGCCACCTCGCGAGCCTGCTGCACCTCATCACCGAGACCGAGCATCGCGAAGTCGTCATTCTCGGCCTCTCGTTTAAGTCCAACACCGACGATCTGCGCGAAAGCCCGATGGTGGACGTGGCGCAGGCGCTCCTGGGCCGCGGCTACAAGCTGCGCATCTACGACCCCGCGCTGAACCTCGCCGCGCTCGTCGGCGCGAACAAGCGGGTGATTGACACCAAGATGCCGCACCTTGCCAGCCTCCTGCACACCGACCTCGCCACCGCCATCGGCCCGCGCGGCCTCATCGTGGCCGCGCAGAAGTGCGCCCCGCTGGCCGAGTTGAAAAAGCTCATGACCGCGAACCACCACGTCCTCGACGTGAACGGCTGGGCGGACTTGAAGGAACTCCCGGCGAAGTATGAAGGGTTCTGCTGGTGATGCGGTGGCTTTAGCGCAAATGCGCAAAGACGCAAAGGACGCGTCCGTCAATGCGTTCCACGCGTTGAGTTGGTGCTTGTGCCTGGTCTCAGTAGTGCTGATCGCAGCAGGATGTCGTAAGCATGCCGTAGCCTCCTCCAGCATGGCCCCAACCATCATGCGGGGTGAGGAGGTAACGGTGGACTACACCGCTTACAAAGTTTCCGCGCCGGCCCGATGGGACGTCATTGTTTTTGTGCATCCTTGGGTCACCAATACCCTTTGGGCCATGCGCGTGGTTGCGTTGTCGGGAGAAACAGTCTCATCTTCAGCAACCGGCATCGAGGTCAACGGCAAGCCGCTCCTGCGACCTCCGGGCATTACCAACGTCAACTACCAATCCTTGGTTCAACTCCGTCATTCGGGTGGCGTCCCCTCTCCTTTTGTCGTGCCGAAGGATTCCTATTTCGTCCTTGGGGACAATTCCACCAACGCAAACGATAGCCGGTATTGGGGAGCAGTGCCTCCGACCAACATCCGGGGGAGGGTTTTGAACAAATGAGACCCAATAGCTACTCGACTGCGCTCTGGTGTTCAGTTCGGTGCCTTTGCGTCCTCGCGCCTTTGCGTCTTTGCGTCAGAAGGACCTCCACTTGAACGAGCCTCGCCTTCAAACTGCTCCGCGCGTGAACGTCCTCGGCGTGGGCGTCAGCGTGCTGAACCTGCCGGGCGCGACCCTCGAACTCACGCGCGCGGTGGCGGAGCGGCGCAAAGGCTACGTGTGTGTCACCGGCGTCCACGGCGTGAGCGAGGCGCAGGACGACCCGGAGTTCCGCCGCATCCTGAATCGCGCCTTCCTCAACACGCCCGACGGGGTGCCGATGGTCTGGCTGGGGCGGCTGGCCGGGCATCCCGCGATGGGCCGCGTGTATGGCCCGGACTTGATGACCCTGGTGATGCGCGAGTCCGTGGCGCGCGGCTGGCGGCACTTCTTCTACGGCGGCGCAAACGGAACGGCGGAGCGGTTGCGCCGCGTGCTCACGGAGAAATTTCCAGGCCTGCAAGTCGCCGGCACCTACGAGCCGCCGTTCCGCCCGCTCAACGACACGGAGCAGGCCGCGCTCACCGCACAGGTCGCCGCCGCGAAGCCGGACATGATCTGGGTCGGCCTCAGCACGCCGAAGCAGGAGCGCTTCATGGCGGAGAACCTCGCGCGGCTCGACACGACTCTGATGCTCGGTGTCGGCGCGGCGTTCGACATGCTGGCCGGCACGAAGTCGCAGGCCCCGCGCTGGATGCAGCGCAGCGGGCTGGAGTGGTTTTACCGGCTGTGCCAGGAGCCGCGCAGGTTGGGGCCGCGCTACTTGAAGAACAACCCGCTCTTCGCGCTGCGGGTGCTGGGGCAGTGCAGCGGGCTGCGGAAATACGACTTGGACCACTGACTGGCAGTGAGATTGTTCACCTCCGTTTGCCCGCGAGGGGTGCATCTCACTTTCTTGCAGGGAGAAGCCCGGCTTCAACGCAGAGGACGCAGAGGACACGGAGGAACGCAGGGAATGAGCAGCCGCCGGCGTTGGCTGGCGGGGGTGGCCTTCGCCTGTCTTCTCTGCGGAACTTTGCGTCCTCCGCGTCCTCTGCGTTTGAGCAGCACTGTGCTTTCCCATCATCGCTCGTTTGAGGCGGAATCGGTCAGCCTGTGCTTGCTTCTCCAGGGCCGACCCTGCAAGAAACTGAGATGCGCCCTCCCGCGAGAATCCCCCACTTTTCCATGTGCATTTCCAGCGGGCCTGTGTTTAAGCTCCGCGCCTTCGTATGGGTCTGCCCTCCCAGTTGCAGGAAGATTTTGTGGCCGAGTTCAAGCGCGAACCGGTCATCGTCGCGCGCGCCACCTGTGACATCACGGGCGAGGACGGTCTGACCTGGCTGGCGTGCGACGGGACGATGCTGGTCTGCTATTCGCGACCGGCGGGCGGGGAATTCTCCCGGTTGGACTACCGCATCGCTGAGGCGACGGCGCTGGAGATCGTGGAGAAGGATTCGCACCTTCAGTTGCAGGCGCGCTTCCCCGAGGCGGAGTTCGTGCTCCGCCTGCCGCTTGGAGAGGCCCAAGCTTTAGCCAAGCTGGCCGCGCTCCAGCCGCCATCCGACTCGGTCAATATCGTGGCCGCCCCCGCCGCGCTCACTCCAAATCTCGTTTGCGGCGCGGCGGCGTATGCCTTGGTGCAGGCGGACGGCGAGCACGACAAGACGGAGCTGGACTGGGTCGTGGCGCGATTCGGTAACCTGAACTCGTTTCGTCGGGGTGGCGCGTGGGTGGCGAAGCACGGCTTCGCCGAGCTGCTGCCCGAAGCGAACCGCCTGCTCACTCTGGTGCAGAAGGAGAGCCTGCTTTTCAACCTTGTCGAACTGGGCTTCGCCGACAGCTCCCTCTCCCGCGCCGAGCGGACGATGCTTGACGAATGGCGGCAGGCGTTTGGCGTCGGTGAGGAGCGCTTCGACCGGATTTTCGATGCCATGCTGGCCCGAGCCTCCATCAACGTGCTCGTCAACGAAGCGTCCGCCGGACCTGACTGGATGCCCATGAACCTGCTTTGCGCCTGCCTGCTGGCCGTGATCCGGCATCACCCAGAGAGCAGCGAACGCCGCACCAAAAGCCTCGAGCGTCGCATCCAGTCCACCGACGCCATCAACGCCGGACAGACCTATCTCGACCAACTCGACCCCGACGGTCTCGTGACCATGCTGCCGCACATGCTCAACCCGGTGCAGCGGCGGTGCGTGGTCCTGAACGTTCTCAGCGAAGCCTACTTCGATGGAGTGCCCGAAGCGGAGGTCACTGCCTTCCTCGGGCAGTTGCGCGAAGGTCTCGAGATTCCAGCTGCTGAGTTCGACGCGGACGTTGAAATCTTCCGCACCTTGGGCGAGCGCACGCTTTTCCGAGAGGCGGCTTCCGCACGCCGCTGAATGGCGCGAGTGGCGAAAGCGTTGCCAAACTTCTGGCCCTCCCCTTACTCTCCGCCAGCCCGCGAAGGAAAGCGCGCGGCGCATTTGATGTCCGAGTTCAAAGTTCAATTTGAAATTTTCGAGGGGCCGCTCGACCTGCTTCTTTACCTCGTCAAGAAGGAGGAGGTGGACATCTACGAGGTCAATCTCACCAAGCTCGCCACCGAGTTCATCAGCTACGTGGACCTCATGCGGCAGCTCGACCTCGACATCGCCGGCGAGTTCCTCGTGATGGCCTCGACGCTCATGTATATCAAGAGCCGCGAGCTGCTGCCGAAGGATTTGCAGGTCGTCGTCGAAGGCGAGGAGGACGGCGAAGACCCGCGCTGGGAACTCATCCGGCAGCTCGTTGAATACAAGAAGTTCAAAGACGCCGCCGGCCGCTTGCAGGAGATGGAACACGCGCAGGAGAACGTCTATCGCCGCACCGCGCCGAAGCTGTCCTTCGACGCCCCTGTGCAGCGCATGGAAGTTTCCATCTTCGACCTCGTCAACGCCGTCAACGTCATCCTCAAGCGCTTCGCTACCACCGACTCGCGGGACGTCTTCGAGGACAAGTGGACCGTCAGCGAAAAGATTGAGGCCATCGTCAATCTCATTCGCGAACGGCCCGCCGTGAAGTTCTCGGAACTCTTCGCCGAGGCAACCAGCCGCACCGAGGTCGTCGTGACCTTCCTCGCGATGCTGGAGTTGATTCGCCTCAAGCAAATCGTCATCGCCCAGACCGAGGAGTTTTCGGAGATAGAAATTTCCCAGGCCCCGCCGCAACCCATCGCGCCGCCGCCCGAACCTCCCGCCGAAACCGCTCCCGCTCCCGCCGCCGAACTGAACTTGCGGATGAACTGACATGGAACTCAAAACCATCATCGAGGCCGTCCTCTTCAACTCCCAGAAGCCGCTGAGTCCGAAAGAACTCCGCGACGTGCTCGCCCAGACCGCCGAGAACTCCGAGGAGCCGCTCGCCAAGTCGTTCAAGAAGACGAAGGACGAGGAGCTAATCACCGTCCTCGAAGCGCTCGCGCAGGAGCACGAGGCAGCCGCGCGCACCTTCCGCCTTGTGTGCGTGGCCGGTGCGTGGCAGTTCGTCAGCCAGCCGGAGTATGCGCCGTGGATTAAAACTCTTGTCGGCGAGAAGAGCCGTCCCGGTCGTCTCTCGCAGCCCGCTCTGGAGACGCTCGCCATCATCGCCTACCGCCAGCCGCTCACGCGCGCGGAGATTGAGCAGATTCGCGGTGTGGCCGTGGATGGCGTGATGCAGACGCTCTTGGAGCGCGGCATCGTCGAGCAGACCGGTCGCGCCGAAGTGGTGGGCCGCCCCTCGCTCTACGGCACCACGCCCGCGTTCCTCGAATACTTCGGCCTGCGCGGTCTCGAAGACCTTCCCGCCGCCGATGAGTTGCGGAAAATTCCCGTCAAGAAGCCTGAGGCACTCCTTACCGTCGAACCCGGCCTCGCCACCGCGCCGCCGGAGCAACTGGCGTTGCAGGAAGTGACGCCACGAGAATCAGCTCCGACCGAGGATGCGACCTCCGAGCCGCGCAATACGTCGCCCGCTGAACCTCCGACCGAGCCGCCCGCCCGCGCTTGAGCACCTCGCCCATGACGATACCGGAGCACCGCAAGGCCATTGACGCGCTCGACGCCAAGCTCGTCGCGCTGCTGAACGAGCGCACTAAGCACGTCCTCGGCATCGGCGAAATCAAGCGCAAGGCCGGCGAGGAAATCTACGTCCCTTCCCGCGAGCGGCAGGTCTTCCAGCGCATCCTCAAGAAGAACGCCGGCCCCATCACCGACGCCTCGCTCCGCGCCATCTACCGCGAAATCATGTCCAGCGCGCTCGCGTTGGAGAAGTCCATGACCATCGCCTACCTCGGACCGGAGGCGACCTTCACACATCAAGCTGCCATCCAGCGCTTCGGCTCCAGCCTGCTCTACGCGGCGCAGAAGACCATCGCCGATGTCTTCAACGAGGTCGCCAAGGGCCGCGCCGACTACGGCGTCGTGCCGGTCGAGAATTCCACCGAAGGCGTCGTCACGCACACGCTCGACATGTTCGTGGACAGCGACCTGAAGATTGTCTCCCAAATCGTCCTGCCCATCTCGCACTGCCTCGTCAGCAAGTCGCGCCGCGACCGCATCAAGAAGCTCTACGTCCACCCGCAGTCGCTGGCGCAATGCCGCGCGTGGGTTCACAAAAACCTGGCTGGCGCGGAAATTGTCGAAACCTCCTCCAACGCCCGCAGCGCCGAGTTGGCCGCGAAGGAGAAGCATTCCGCCGCCATCGCCGGCCTGCTCGCCGCCGAGAAATACGGCGTGCCCGTGCTGGAGCACGACATCCAGGACAACGCCGCCAACGCCACGCGCTTCCTCGTGCTGGGCCGCAAGTGCAGCCCGCCCACCGGCCACGACCGCACCAGCCTCATGTTCAGCATCGCGGACGAGGTCGGCGCGCTGCACCGTGCGCTCGCGCCCTTCCGCAAGTATCGGCTGAACATGACGAAGATTGAGAGCCGCCCCAGCAAGCGCCGCGTGTGGGAGTATTTCTTCTTCGTGGACTGCGACGGCCATTCCAGCGAGGGCAAGGTGGCCAAAGCCATCACGCAGCTCGGCATGCAGTGCAGCTTCGTCAAGGTCCTCGGCTCCTATCCGAACGCGGAATAGTGGGCGTATCGCCTGCGAACAACTCAAGTTGGGGCAAGCGCAACGGACATCACCACCTCCGGTCCCACCCAACTCACACAGCGGAACTGGGGTTGGTGAAGGAACTGCCCGGAGAAAACCGCGTCGCTACCAGCCTCAATGCGCCGCAACGCCAGCGACTCCCACTTGCAAGCCAGCCCGCAGCCCAGCGCCTTGCCCAGTGCCTCGCGCGCCGTCCAGAGCAGCAGCAGCGCCGTCGCCTCCGGCAGTGAAGTCGCCCTCAACCAAGCCGCTTCCTCCGCCGACAGTGGCACGCCCTTCCGCACGGTCTCCGCGCGCCGCTCGTCAATCAGCTCCAAGTCCAGCCCGACCCGTTCGTGCGCCGGAAACGCCACTGCCACGCCCAGCCCGTTCACATGACTGAGGCTCACCGCCAGTGCCGGCGACTTCCAGTCGCCGTCGGACGCCCCCGTCGCGAGTGAGGTCGGCGATTGCAAATCGCCGGCCCGCACCACCGGCTCCCCCCGCTCGCCATTTCCAATTTCAAACGCACGCAACCTACGCACAAGTTCTTCTCCCTCTCCCCCACCGGGGGAGAG
>JBEBFV010000315.1:0-7640 GCA_040081795.1 Limisphaerales bacterium
TCCGGCGCGGGCCTTGTCGCTCGTTCATCACTGGCTCCACGATCAAGCAAACGCTACTGCTTGACCCATTCTACCGAAACCTAATAGGAATTGGTATGAGAAGCCGTGCCTTGGATCTCCTTCGCAAGGTCGCCAGAGATTCGGAACAGTTTGATGTCGCTCATAGATAGTCCTTCGCTGTGCCCATCATCTCAACTCGCAAACACCGTTTCACCAAGCTCAAATCGCCCGGTCGTAAATTCTCTGAAACACCTTGTCCGCGCCTTCACCCGCGCGGTTCGGATCGCAGATGGTGATGCCGTCGGGGCCGAAGCGGGCGGTGACGGTCGCGCCTTTGCCTTCGGCCAAGTATTTGAAGTTCAGGTCGCGCACCTTGGCGGCGGCGTCCACGATGGCGCAGGTGATGCGGGCTTCCTCGGCGGTGGGATACAGGCTGGCCACGGCGTCGCGGGTTTCGCCGGCGAATTTCACGCGGCACACGGCCACGAGACCGACGGTGAGGCTGTCCACGCCGGAGCCGACGCAGGCCTGCGTGCCGTCGGAAGTGAACGACTTCGCGGAGTCCACCCTGGAGTGAAACGTGGAGACCTTCGACACGTTGAACTTCTCGATGACCGACTTGAGCGCAATCTGATTGGCGACCTGCCGGCCTTTACTTCATCTCCCTCCACCAACACCACACCCCGTCGTAGTGCCTCGTCTGTGACCATCTCCGATGTCACGACCGAGATGATGACCTTGTAGTCGGTGATGATGCCCGCTTTTAACCCGCCGTGAGCGCGGCGCGGGCGTCGTCGGTGGCCCCGGTCTTCTCCAGAAAATAATCGTAGCCGCCAACGTAGGGAACGACCTGTCCGGCGCTGACGTGCAGCACCTTGGTCGCAAGGTGGCGGATGAAATGCACGTCGTGCGAGATGAACACCAGCGTGCCCTCGTAGCGTTCGAGCGCCAGCGTGAGCGACTCGACGGTGTGGATGTCGAGGTGCGTGGTCGGCTCGTCCATGAGCAGGAGGTTCGGCGGGTCCACGAGGAATTTCACGAGGTTGAGCCGGCTCTTCTCGCCACCGCTGAGGACCCCGGTCGGTTTGAAGATGTCGTCCTTGCGGAACATGAAGGAGCCGAGCACGCCGCGCGCCTCGTCCTCGCGCATCATTGGCGCGCTGGCCAGCACTTCATCGAGCACCGTCTTCTCCGGGTCGAGCGTGTCGGCGCGATGCTGGCTGAAGTAACCGATCTTTGCGTTGTGCCCGAGGTCTCGTTCGCCTTGCTGGAACTCCACGACGCCCGCGAGGATTTTCAGCAGCGTGGATTTGCCCGCACCGTTCGGCCCGACGAGCACGGTGCGCTCGCCGCGTTCGACGGTCAGGTCGAGGCCCCGGTAAACCTTGTTCGCGCCGTAGGCCATGTGGATGCCCGCGAGCGAGGCGGCGCGCTGCCCGCCACGCGGCGGCGGCGGAATTTGAAAACGGAAGGGCCGGCGCGGGGCCATCGGCTTCTCGATCAGCTCCAGCCGCTCGATCTGCTTGAGCTTGCTCATGGCCTGCGAGGCCTTGGACGGCACCGCGCGAAAACGGTCCGCGAACTCCTGGAGCGACTGGATGACCTTCTGCTGGTTCTTGTGCGCGGTCAGTTGCTGCTCGTATCGCTCCTCGCGCTGGCGCAGGTAGGCCGAGTAGTTGCCGGCATAATCAATCAGCTTCCGTTCCGAGATCTCGTGCACCTGCGTCACGACCTCATCCATGAACTGCCGATCGTGAGAGATGAGCAGCAGCGCGCCGGAATAGTTCTTCAGGTAATTCTGCAGCCAGAGCAGCGCGAGCAGATCGAGATGGTTCGTCGGCTCGTCCAGCAGCAACAGATCCGGCTCCATGACCAGCAGCCGTGCCAGCCGCGCGCGCATTATCCAGCCGCCGCTCATCTCCTTCGCCTTGCGGTCGAAGTCCGTCTCGCGATAGCCCAGCCCGCGCAGCATTCGCTTCGCCTTGGTCTCGACCTGTGGATCGTTCAGCGCGTCGTGCTTGGCGTGCGCCTCCATGTATTCCGGGGTGGACACCGCGCCCGCCGCCTCGAGCTCGTGCAGCCGCTTCTCCAATTGCGGCAGTTCATCCACGCGGCCCGTCGCCACGTCGAGGATCGTCTCCTCGCCGTGCGCCTCGGCCTCCTGCGGCAGATAGCCGACCATCGTCCACTCATCGCGCGTCACCGTGCCGGAGTCCGGCTCCTTCTGTTTGAGGATGATGGAGAACAACGTGGTCTTGCCCGCGCCGTTCGGCCCGACCAGCGCGACGCGGTCGCCGTAATTCACGCCGAAGGACGCGTTCTCAAAGAGCACGCGCCCGCCCAGGGTCATCTTCAAATCTCGAATCGTAAGCATGCGATAGTTGTGGCCGCCCATGGAAAACTGCTGTTGCGCGGGGAGGAAATTCCACCTGCCCGCCGCAGAAGCCGGAGCGTTGGATCCATCTGCGGCAACGAGCGGCAGAGGCTAGGCTCAGAGCGCCGGGCGTCAATGGCTCAGTTGCACCGACGCGACGGGGGGCTGGTGGCATGGGCTGGCTACTTTGAGCGCTTGAAGTGCCGGTCCGCAAACTTCAGGTATTGCTCCCAGTCGTAGGCCGTCACGTCGTGCTTGCCGGTGCGGACGTGGTAGCCGATGAACTCGCCCACCGGCTGGTCCACTGACGGCCAGTCCGAGACGCCCGTGCCCTTCTTGCCGAAGAGCGCATACACCGGCTCGGCGAGCTTGCCCGCGAGGAACTCGCCCTTCGGGTCCGCCCATTTGTCCTCCTCCGCGCTCGCGATGTAGAGCGGGCGCGGCGCGGCGAGCGCGGCCAGTTCGTGCATGTCCACTGGCAGCTTCTCGGCGTGGTCGCTGTATTGCTTGTAGTTGCCGCAGAACCAGTGCGGGAAGTTCTTGTTCAGCACCGCGATGGTCTCGCCGAAGTCACGGCGCGAGATGGACGCCCCGCCCTCGCCGGAGTTGTTCGAGATGACCATGGCGAACCGCTCGTCCGCAGCGCCCGCCCACAACGAAGTCTTGCCCAATCGCGAGTGCCCGATGACCGCGACCTGCTTCGCGTCAATCGCCTTGTCCTTCTCCAGATAATCCAGCCCCCGGCTCAGGCCCCACGCCCACGCGCCTATCGCGCCCCACGCGTCCGGCGCAAACTGCGTGCTCGCGCCGTCCTTAGACATCGCGGCGCGCAGGCCGGTCTTCCAGCCATCCGCGTGGTCCGGCTCCAAGTCGCCGTAATAGTAAGTCGCCAGCGCGTAGCCCTTCGCGATGATCATCTCCACCTGCCAGCGGCTGGCCTCGCTGCCGCGCGACGCATCGGTGGCGCGGTTGTCCACGACGCCCTTCTTGTCCTGGCTGTTGCGCATCCAGCGCGGGTTCAGCGTGATGCCCGGGTCGGCGTGGACGGCGTGGTTGCCGTTGAAGTTGCAACCGAGGAACGCGGGCACCGGTCCCCTCACGCCGTTCGGAACGTAGAGCTGCAAGTCCAGGCGCGGGCCGTCTTTCTTGCCGGTGAGATAGATCGCGACTTCTTTCCGCGTGGCCTTGCCGCCGAGCGCTTGCGGGTCCGTCTTGGTGACTTCGAAGACCAAGTTCGCCGGCTTCGCGGGACTGCGGCCATAGACATTCGTCTCGAAGAGGCGCAAGACCTCGGCACGGCGCTTCGTCTGCCATGTCTTCGCGTCCGCGACCTTCGAGCCGTCCGCGCAGATCAAAGGATCGGGCAACCGGAGGTTTCCGACTTTGCTCTCGTCGTAGTTGGTGGTGTTGGGCCGCTGGGCAAACGCGCTGACGCTGGCGGCGAGCAGCAGGCCGCCGACGAGTGACTTGGTGAATTGCATGGCGCGCAGCGTAGCAACACGGGCGACGGCGACAAGTGCGACCGTAATCGCTGGCATGAATCAGATCATCCTGAGTGCGGTTGCTGGCCGGGCGGGAGCGCGGACACCAATCGCCGGACATGGGCGAAGCGCCGGAACGGCAGATTGGTGGCCACCCCTGTGGCTTCTGCGAATGGCACGGGCTCGTCGGGGCCCGATGCGACACCTCGGGAGCGCATCGCGCGGTTGCATTTCGCTTGGCTGCGATTCTCCCCGGCCGGCTCGCATCGTTGCAGGGGCGGGTATTTTTCCCTGCCCCTGATCCGCAGGTCAGGAATCTCCCGAGGTTGGGACTTGCGGCGCAGGCGGCAGGCGGGTTTTTGCCGGACTTTCCGTTGAAATAGCTCCTCGCATCGCCCACTGTCCCAACGTGCGATTGCCGTGCTGCCACCGGACGGCCCTAACTGGGCAGCCGGCCTCGACACGCTGGCACAACGCCTGCACTTGAGCCGATCGCCGTGAGCGGGAAACGCCCGCCGCGCGAAGTGCCGATGAAATTGATCTCAACCAAACTGTTCGCAAGCCTGCTGGCCGCCGCCGGCCTCCTCGCCCTCGCGGTGGACGCCTCCGCGCAAGGCAAAGGCAAGGACGGCAACAACGTGAACAGCCAGGGCAAGGACAAGCCGACCATTGACCAGCGCCCGACCGTCGTTCCCCGCGACCCCGCGACCGATCCCGCGACCGCCACCGACCAGAAGGGCAAGCCCGCCACGCCAGGCCGGCCCGACAAGGTGCAGCCCCCGGCGGATGTCCAGACGCTCGTGCGCGATTTTCAGACCGCGCGTGAGAAATTCCTTGCCGACCAGAAGGCGCTCGCCCGGCAATACAGCCAGGCCTCCGAGGAGGAGCGCAAAGCCATCCGCGAGCGCATGAAGGAGATGCTCGACCGGTTGAAGGAACAGCAGAAGGCGGTGCAGCAGGACATGCGTGACCGCGCCAAGGAGCTGAAGCAGCAGTTGCATCCCGACTTGAACCGATTGATTGACAACGGCACCACGGAGGGAGGGCGCGGACGATGAAACGCTTTTCAAAACTCAGCCAGCCGACGTTCGCGAACACCACCTGACTCAGCTCAACGCTTGATCCACCCACCGCCCACAGTCACCACGGAACCGGAGCGCCCCTGGCTCCGGTCGCGTCATTTGCCGGCGCTCGTCATCGGCGCGACGCTCGGCATTTTCGCGCTGGGCATCCTCGCCGTCACGCTGCACCTGCGCTTGGAGATTCGCGGCGACATCGCGCGGCGCGAGGGGGAAATCCTTCACTCCGTCGCTATGATGTTGCAGGCGGAGGAGGACCGCACGCTGCTGGACGAACCCAGCATCCAGCTCAACGTCCTGCTCAAGACCTCGCGCCTCAAAGGCGTCGTCGCCGCGCGGCTCTTCGACGCGCAGGGCCGCTTCGTCTCCGCCTTTCCCGCGTATGTGAGCGATGGCTTGCTGGGGGCCGGCGACCTCGCGGGACTCCAGCAGTTGCAGACCCTCGCGCGGCCTCGCGAGCGCGCGGCGGATGCCACGGTGGTTCCGTCCACGGTCCCCGGGGAGAAACCGTTGGAGCTGTATGAAGTCATTGTCCCACTCCACACGCAGGACGAGCGCAAGCTCCTGGGCATCGCGCAATTCATCCTCGATGGGCGTGGCCTGACGACCGAGCTGCGCGGCATTGACCGCAGCCTCGCGAACCAGGCGGTCAGCGTCTTCCTCATCGGCGGCGCGGTCATGGTCATCGCGCTGCGCTGGGCGTTTGGCCGGCTGCAACGCGCGCAGGCGCAGCTCGCGCGACGCTCCCGCAGTCTGCTCGAAGCCAACCGTGAACTCGCGCTTGCCAGCAAGACCTCCGCCGTCGGCGCTCTCTCCGCGCACTTGCTGCATGAGCTGAAGAGCCAGCTCTTCG
The DNA here is from genome assembly GCA_040081795.1 of Limisphaerales bacterium. GTDB lineage: Bacteria > Verrucomicrobiota > Verrucomicrobiia > Limisphaerales > SXTU01 > SXTU01. Next base: position 5,788 of record JBEBFV010000315.1, read on the forward strand.
GCATCCAGGCGCTGCTCGCGGGCCGTCGCACCAGCGATGCCGACAAGGCCGAACCCCTGTGGCGCACCGCCACCGACTCTGCGCAGCGGATGCAATCGCTCATCGCGCAGTTGCTCGGCGTGATGCGCAACGAGCAGGGCGCGGCGAACCACTACGAGGTCTCGCTGAACGAACTCGCCGAGATTGTCACCACACAGGTCATGCCGCTCGCGCGCGTCTGCGACGTGAGCTTCACCGCCGAAGTGAAATCGCCCGGCACCGTGTCCAGCCGCGCGGCGAACCTCGTCGGCATAATCCTTGGCCACCTCGCGCAGAACGCGATTCAAGCCACACCGCGTCGCAAGTCCGTGAAGCTCACGCTGCTCGGCGAGCCGCACGGCGTGCGTTGCGAGGTGCGCGACGAAGGCCACGGCTTTCCCGAGGAGGTGCGTCCGCTGCTGTTCAAGCCCTGCCTCTCCACGAAGGAAGGCGGCAGCGGGCTCGGCCTCGCGCTCTGCAAGCAGCTCGCCGGTCATCTCGATGCCGAGCTGGAGCTGGAGTCGAGCACGCCGCACGGCTGCGTGTTCTCTCTGACGCTGCCGGAGAATCTCGCCAGTGAATCAGGAGCGGAGCCTGGCGCGCCGCAGTCCGCCGACACGGAATCGTTCGCAAAAAACAGTTGAGCCATGGGGTCGTTCCGCCAGCAAAGTGCCGCGCACTCGCCACCCTCCCGCCGACTAGGGGCAGTTGGGTGGAGCGTGCTGGCGTTGCTGATGATGATGGCTGGTGCGCACGCGAGCGACCGGCCTTTCCGCTGGCGCTGGTCCAACCCCGCACCGCACGGCGGCAACGTGTTCGACATGAGCTACGGCCTCGGCCTCACCGTGCAGGTCTGCGAGCGCGGGCAGATTTACACGAGCGAGGATTTGCTGCTCTGGCACCCGCGCACCAGCGGCACAACCAACGCGTTGCGCGCCACGACTTTTTTCGGGAACCGCCTGCTCGTCACCGGCGAGGGCGGGACAGTGGTGTGGGCCGACTCGCTAGAGGATTTCCAACTGTTGAACCTCGGGACGGCGGACTGGCTCGAAGGCGTCGCCGCATCCGGCACACTCGCCGTCGCGGTAGGCGACAACGGCGCGGCCTACACCAGCAGCACTGGCACGAACTGGACGCGCGAGACGACTGGCTTCACGAACTGGCTGCGCGGCGTTGCAGCCGGAAACAACCTCTTCGTGGCGGTGGGCGAAGGCGGCCGCATCGCCACGCGCGCGGCGAACGGCAACTGGTCCGTCGAGCCCAGCGGCACGGTGCAGCACTTGAACCGTGTCGCGTTCATCGGCACGCAGTTCTGGGCGGTGGGTGACGCGGGCACGGTGCTGGTGGCGAACAGCAGCGGGCAAACTTGGACGCCGCACACGGGCTTCGCGACGACGAACGCGCTCAACGCCATCGCGGGCACGAATGACTACCTGGTCATCGTCGGCGACCGCGAGGTGCGCTTGCAGACTGCGGGCGGCGCGTGGACTGATGAGATTCGTGGCAGCACGAATTCGCCCGCGCCGAACTGGACGTTCTACAGCGCGTCGTGGCAGGGCAGCCTGCACTTCATCGCCGGACGCAGCGGCATGATGCTCGAAGGCATCCGCACCAACGCCGCCGCACCGACGCTCTGGACGCAGCGGCAGGTGCCCATCCGCAACTGGCTCTGGGATGTGCTGCGTCTGCCGGAGTTCTACGTAGCCGCAGGCGACCGCGGCACGGTGATGACCAGCGCCGACGGCGTGAACTGGGAACTCGAACTCGTCCCCGACGCGGCGACGAACTCGGTCCTGCTCGGTATCGGTGGCACGACGAACGGGTTGGTCGCGGCT
>JBEBFV010000316.1:0-7621 GCA_040081795.1 Limisphaerales bacterium
GGGGACAGGCGCGCCCTACCCATCACGCCTTCGCCGGCATCGCGCCCCACGGCTCGATTTGGCGCAGTCCCTTCGCGGCCAGTGCGCCGTAACAGTCCGGCAGGTCGAAGTGCTTGAGCACATCCGGCAGCAGGGCGGAGAGCGGCCACTTGTAGTGCTCGGTTTCCGCGAGCGTTGCGTAGGAGGTGAGCGCGTTCTTCAGCGTCACTTGCTTGACCGAAGCGGAGAGCAGCGCGGCGAAGGTCGCGGGGGTTGCGCCCCAGCCTTTGCCGGCGAGGTGAACTTCGGCGTGGCCTTGTGCGGCGAGCCACACCAGCACGCGCAGGAGGTCGTGGGTCTTCCGGCCCACATAAGGCTCGTCGAGCATCACCGAATGGATGGCGTAGAAGTAGTCGCAGCCGTAGGGGCTGAGGAAGCTGTCCTGGCCGCAGGTGTTCGGGCGCGACTCGCCGATGCCGCGCACGTCGCAGGCGTAGAAGGCCGCCTTCGGCTCGGCCCTCAGCAATTCGGTGACGAGCGGCTCGTCGCGCAACTCGGCATCCGCGCTGTGGTGCGAGACGTAGAGCACGGCACGCTCCGAACTGTGCGGCGGACGCGAGTAGTGGGCCTCGCCTGATAGCCGATACACCAGCGCGTGAACGCCCGGCTCGGTCTCGACGGCGTAGGCTGTGAAGTGCGGCTTGGGGAAGCGTCGCCCACCGATGACGCGCAGGATTCGGTAGTCCGGCACGCCCGCGCGCGGCGGGAGCTTGAGCGTGGCGGAGACAACTTCCTTCAGCTTCTCGCCGGTGAGTTTGGGACGCTTCGCGGCGAGTTGCCGGGACAGGTCACTCGTGAACGAGAAGACCGTGCGCGACTTGAGTTCCGCCACCTGGCCGCTGGGCGTGCATTGCAGCGTCTCGTCCTTCTCGATGGTCAGCGCCGGTTCTGTCTGCGCGGTGGAAACCTTTGTCGCGCGGTTGAACCAGCGATACATCGCTTCGCGGTTTTCCTGGCTGTAGCCGTGCGGCGTGGGGCCGATGAACAGGCTGATGTTCTCCTCCGCGCCGAGCAGCCTGTAAAGTTTCTTGAGCCGTGCAAACGCCTCCTCGATGCCGCGCGCGTCGAAGTAATCCTTCTCCTTGCCCAGCAGCACGACGGGTTTGGGAGCCATGGCGGCGATGAAGTCCGAATGGTCCAGGCCGAGGGCGAGAGCGCGCGGCGGGCATTGCTCGGTGTCGGCGGGCAACTCGTTTTCCAAGTTCCGGCGGAAGGTGGTCACAAAGCAGCTCGGCGCGGCCATCGTCCAGCGCGGTTCCACGCCGCAGAGCCATGTGGTCATCGTGCCGCCGCCGGAGTTGCCGGTGATGCCGACATGGCGCGGGTCCACCTCGGGGCGCGTGAGCAGGTAGTCGAGCGCGCGGATGCCGTCCCACGCCCGCCACGAGCCGAGGAACTCGCCGACAAGGAACTGTTGGTTGCCTGCATGCAGATGCTCCTGCACGCCCACGCCGACGCGCGACTTGAGCCGCTCGTCCGCGTATTGCAGCCGCTCGCCCTGGCCGATGGGGTCGAAGATCAGCACGACGTAGCCCTGCCGCGCCAGCCCCTGCGCGAAGGACTGGTAGGCGTCAATCGCCTTGCCCGTGGCCGAGTGGCCGCACGAGCCGACCACGCCAGGCGCGGGGAGCTTGCCCTTCGGCACATACAGGTTCGCAGTGACGAGGAAACGGGGCCGGCTCTCGAAGATGACGTTCTCGATGCGGTAGGCGTCGCGCTCGAGCGTGCGCGTGACACGGGCGTTGAGCGGCGTTTTCTCCGGCCACTGGCCGAAGCTCTGCTGAATCCGCGCGCGCACGTCGCGCACGTAAGCCTCGGCATCGGCCTTGGTCTTGAGCGCGTCGCGTCGCTGGTTCGCGCGCGCCTCGACCTCGCGCAGGCGGCGCACGTAATACTCCTGCGTCATGCGCGGGAAGCGGTTCAACTGCACGAGCGGCCCGAGCGAGTTGCTGGCGGGCCCCGCCTTTGGTGCATCGGCAGCGTGCAGGGAGTCTGGCAGCGCGAGACCGAGCGCGCCGAGTCCGGCGGCTCGCACGGCGGCGCGGCGCGTGAGATTGGGGAAGTGTGAGTTGGGCATGGCCGGCTTTGGACGCGCGGTCGGCGGATTGTTTCACCGTTGAACCACTCATCTGCCGGTGTCCGCGAAAGGGCGTGACCGCACGGAGCGTGTTCCCTAGCTTCGCGCCGATGTGGCGGGAGCGAACTGATGCGTTTTGCGAACAGGGGATTCACATCCTCATGGTCGCGCTTCTTGGCTTCGGGCCGCTGGCGCTGGGCGGCACGCACGCGGAATTCTTCGCTGTGATGGCCTGCCTGGGGGTGACGGCGCTGCTGCTGTGGCTCGTGCGGCTGTGGGTTGCGCCTGAGCCGGCCTTGCTATGGCCGCCGATGGCGTGGGCAGTCGCCGCATTTCTCCTCTACGCCGTGCTGCGCTACCACTCTGCGACTGTGGAATACACGGCCCGCGGCGAACTGCTGCGAGTGGCGCTCTACGCGGTGGTGTTCTTTGTGATCTTGAACAACCTGAGCCGCCACGCCTCGGCGAACTGGATCGTTGGCACGATGCTCGCGGTTGCGACGTTCGCGGCGATGTATGGGATATACCAGATGCTCTCCAAGTCTTCGCTGGTGTGGAACTTCGTGCGTTGGGAAGGCTACGCAGGGCGCGGTTCGGGCACTTACATCTGCCCCAACCATCTCGCCGGATTTCTCGAACTGGCCCTGCCGCTGGGGCTGGCGTATCTGCTGGCGGGCCGCCTGAGCCATCTGGCGCGCATACTCATCGGCTACGCGGTGCTGGTCATCATGGCCGGACTCGCGGCCACGGAATCGCGCGGTGCGTGGATGGCCACGTCGCTTGCGCTGCTGGGCTTCTTCGCCGTGCTGCTGAGTCAGCGGGGCCAGCGCAGCCCGGCGCTGCTGTTGCTGCTGCTGCTGGTCGGTGCGGGGGCATGGTTCGTTGTGCAGGCAGGGAGTTCCTCGGATCGCGTCCAGCAGATGTTGGGGCAGGGGAACTTGGAGGACGCGCGCATCCACATCTGGCCGGCGGCGGTCAAAATCTGGCAGTCGAATTTCTGGTGGGGTGCGGGGCCGGCGCACTTCGACCACCTCTTCCGTATCTACCGTGACCCTCACGTCCAAGCCCGTGCCGAGCGCGCCCACAACGACTATCTCAACACTCTGGCCGACTGGGGAGTGGTGGGCGCGGCGCTGGTGGCGGTCGCGTTGGTGCTCCTGTTCTGGGGGGTGATCAGCAGCTGGCGTCATGTCCAGCGTGAAGGCGACGACCTGCGTTCGCGCCAGAGCAACCGGATGGCCTTCGTGCTGGGCGCGACGACGGGCCTGGTCGCGCTGCTGCTGCACGGCCTGACGGACTTCAACTTCCACATCCCCGCCAACGCGCTCGCAGCGGTCGCGCTCATGGGGTTGCTCACCGCGCACTGGCGGTTTGCGACTGCGGATTATCGCGTGCCTCTCGGCCTCGCGGGGCGCGGGGCGATGACAGCGCTCGGATTGGTGGCGGCGGTCTGGCTCGGCCAGCAGGCGACGTTGCGCGGCATCGAGCGCGGCCTGCTCGTGCAATCGGATGACGTGCGGGGAACACGCGCATCACAGCTCGCGCTGCTGAGGCAGGCGCACGCGCTGGAGCCGATGAATCCCCAGACGTGCTTCGGCATCGGCGAAGTCCTGCGCACGGAAGCGTGGGAACGCCAACCCGGCTATCAGGAGACCGCCGAGGAGGCGATGACGTGGTTCGAACGTGCGTGGCGCCTGAATCCCTACGATGGCTACGCGCGGCTGCGTTACGGGATGTGCCTGGACCTGCTCGGCGAGCGGCGGGATGCCACGCGCTATTTCCTGCGCGCACTGGAGCTGGACCCGAATGGGGCCTTCACGCTCTCTCACGTCGGCTGGCATTACTGCCAGTTGGAGGAATGGGAGAAGGCGCAAAATTATCTGCAACAGGCTGCGGACAAGCGCTTCGTGGATCACACGATGACCTTGATCTTCCTGCAGCTCACGAAGGACCGCATTGCCGAGAAGCAGCAGCGCTGACGGGAACTCACCGTCCGTCCGACAGCAACTCGTGCCCCTTGCGCAGCAGCGCCTCCGTGTCTTTCCAGCCCAGACACGCATCCGTGATGGACACGCCGTAACGCAACGCCTTGAGGTCATTGCCAAGCGGCTGGCTGCCCTCCTCCAAGTTGCTCTCCAGCATCACGCCGATCACCGCCTTGCTGCCGGCGACGCGTTGCTCGATGAGATGCTGCCACACCGTCTGCTGGCGCGTGTGCTTCTTGCCGGAGTTCGCATGGCTGCAATCCACGATGAGCTCGCCGGGCATCCCAGCCTCGTGTAGCTGCCTCACCGCGTCGGCGATGCTGCGCTCGTCGTAGTTCGTCGCGTGCTTGCCGCCGCGCAGGACGATGTGTCCGCCCTTGTTGCCCGTGGTCTGCACGATGCATGTGCGGCCGTCCGGATCAATGCCGAGGAAACTGTGCTCGTGTCGCGCGGCCTTCATGGCGTTGACCGCGGTTTCGAGCGTGCCGTCCGTGCCGTTCTTGAAGCCGACGGGCATGGACAAACCGCTCGCCATCTCGCGGTGCGTCTGCGACTCCGTCGTGCGCGCGCCGACTGCGGCCCAGCTCACGAGGTCGGCGAGATACTGCGGCACGACTGGGTCAAGGAACTCCGTCCCCGCCGGCATCCCGAGCCCGACGATGTCCAGCAGCAGCTTGCGCCCGATCTTCAAGCCCGTCTCGATGTCGCACGAGCCGTCGAGATGCGGGTCGTTGATCAGACCCTTCCAGCCAAGGATCGTGCGAGGCTTCTCGAAATAGACCCGCATGACAATCTCCATCCGGTCCGCAAACTCCTCGCGCAGAGGCAGCAGATGCCGCGCGTAATCCACCGCCGCCACGGGATCGTGGATCGAGCAAGGCCCGACGACGACCAGCAGCCGGTGATCTGTCCGGTCGAGGATGTTTTGCACCGCGCGCCGCCCGGCGACAACGGTCGCGGCGACCTCCGGCGTGAGCGGAAGCGAGTCGGCCAGTTGGCGCGGCGTGATGATCGGCCGGGTGGCTTGGATGTGCCAGTTGTGCGTGCTCTGCATGAAAATTCCGCCCCGCAACGCGCGGGGACAGGGGTGCGGACTCTGCCGGAACCGCCCGCCGCCCGGCAAGGCGCGATTCGCTCGCTCGGACTGCGTGACTTGTTCGGTGTCCACCCTTCAGGGTGTCCCGGCGACGGACACGCTGAAGCGTGGACACCAAGCAAGCCCGCCGCCCCGCAAGTTTCTTGTCGCTCGCCTGCGTCCTCCGTATCCTGCGCGGCGGTTCAGCACTATGGAAAACTCGCCTTCCGCCCCGCGCAACTTCACCCGGTCCGTCCTCCCATGGCTCGTGGCAGTGGGCGCGCTCGTGCTCTATCTCCTCACGCTCGCCTCGTGGGTCACGCTTCCGGCGCTCGGCCTGACCGCGCAAGTCGTCGGCTGGGACTGGTGGAACCCGAAGATCGGCCGCCCGCTCTACCACCTGCTGACGCTGCTGGTGAAGGCTTTCCCTGCCGGCACGCAACTCTTCGCCCTCAACGCTTTCGCCGCCCTCTGCTCCGCGTTCACGCTCGCGCTCCTGGCCCGCACCATCGCGCTCCTGCCGCAGGACCGCACCCGTGACCAACGCGCGCGACTGCGTGACGAAAGCGGCTTGCTCACCATCTCCGCGAACTGGCTGCCGCCGCTCCTCGCCGTGCTCGCGTGCGGCCTGCAACTCAGCTTCTGGGAACACGCCACCGCCGCGACGGGCGAGGCGCTCGACCTCCTGCTCTTCGCCGCCGCCATCTGGTGCCTGATGGAGTTCCGTCAGGGCCACGACGACAAGTGGCTCGCCCGTTTCTCCATCGCGTGTGGTCTGGGCTTTGCGAACAACTGGGCGATGGTCGGGTTCGCGCCGTTCCTGCTCGTCGCGCTCGTGTGGGTGAAGGGCCGCGAGTTTTTCAACCTCCGCTTCCTCGGACGCCTCGCCGCGTGGGGCGGCGCGGGCCTGCTGCTGTATCTCTACAATCCGCTCGCCGCGTCGCCAGAGTTCGGCTTCAGCTTCGGCGACTTCCTCACCGCCGAGCTGGGCGCGCAGAAGAACACCCTGCTGTTCAGTCCCAAGGGCCGCGTGCTGCTGCTCTCCTTCGCCACGCTGCTGCCCCTCGCGCTCATCGGCATCCGCTGGTCCTCAGGCTTCGGCGACGTGAGCGCCGCTGGCAGCTTCCTCTCGAACCTGCTCTTCCGCCTCATGCACGCCCTCTTTCTGGCTGGCTGCGTGTTCATGACACTCGACCAGGCGTTCAGCCCTCGCGCACTCGGCGAAGGCCGCGCGATGCTCCTGTTCTACTACCTCGGCGCGCTGGTGATCGGCTACTGCGCGGGCTACTTCCTCCTCCTCTGCGGCGCGCAGGAGGAGAAGGGGTGGCAAAAGCCCGGCCCGCTCGGCAAGGCACTCAACTTCACGTGCGTCGGCATCGTCTGGCTCGGCGGCGTCGTGCTGCCCGGCTGGCTGGTGATGAAGAATTTTCCGCCCCTCCGCGCGCAGAATGGCTCGGCGGTGCGTGAGTTCGCCGCGCAACTGGCGAAGGGTCTGCCGGGGCAAGGATCTCTTGCCCTCAGCGAACAACCCACGCATCTGCTCCTCGTCGCCGCGCACTTACACGGACAGCAGTCTTCGCACATCCTGCTCGATGCGCGGATGCTCCAGCTCACCCGCTACCACCGGCAGCTCGCGAAGCGCCACGCCGGCCGATGGCCCGACCCCGGCGCGACGCCGGACACACAAGTTCTCCCGCCCATCGCCATTGCCAGCTTCCTCGGCACGCAGACACGTTCGAACCATGTCGTTCTGCTCCATCCGCCGGTGCCAGCGATGTATTTAGAAAATCTCTGGCCGGAGCCCAGCGGATTGGTAAGTGAGTTAAGACTCTACTCAACGAACGACATCTCGCCACCGCGACTCGCTTTGTCCGCCGTCACACAACTCGAACAGCAGCGTGAGGAGGGATTCGACATCAAGCGCCTCTACTCTTTCGTGGATCCTGCGTTACGCGAGTGCGCTGACCTCCGGGCGATTGGTGGTTTCAATTCCAGCGTCGCAAACCACTTGGGGATGATCGTGCAGCGAGCAGGCTTTTCCTCCAACGCCTTGCCGCTCTTCCGAAATGCGATGGAATACAACCCTTCCAACCTCGTCGCCGTCCTCAACCGCGACTTCAACGAATCCCTCCGCACCGGCAAGCCCTCGGCCAGCGACCCCGCCAAGATCGCACAGGAACTCCTCGGCCCCGGCCAGACTTGGGGCACCGTCCTTGCCAAACACGGCCCGCCGGATGAGCCGAACTTCTGCTTCGCCCTCGGACAGCTCTTCCGGCAGTCCGGCCTGCCGCGACAGGCCATCATCCAGTTCACCCGTGTCACCGAACTCGCGCCCACCAACCACCACGCGCATCTCGACGTCGCCGACACTTTCATCGCCCTCGGCATCCCCGACCGCGCCAAGGCCGCCCTCGACGCCGCGCGCGCCAAGCCCGAGTTGCGCGC
>JBEBFV010000644.1:0-1915 GCA_040081795.1 Limisphaerales bacterium
CGGCTTGCCACGGCATTTGCGCGGCCTTTCGGGTTGCCGGGGGCGGATGGTCTGCAATGCTCGGCGCGTGAACTCACCTGCCCGCCTCGTCGCTCTGCTCCCGCTTGCGCTCTGGATTCTGATCCATGCCTCTGACTGGACAGCCGCTGCCCAAAGCCCCACCACGAACGCCACCGCCACTCCAGGCGTTTCCGCGCCCCGCACGAACAGCCCCATCGAGCGCATCCGCGACGAGGGGCTGAACCGTTCGCAGGTGATGACCACCCTGAGTTACCTCACCGATGTCATCGGGCCGCGCCTCACCGGTTCGCCGGAGCTGCGCCGTGCCAACGAATGGACGCGCGACCGCTTCACCGCGTGGGGACTGACAAATGCGCAGGCCGAGCCGTGGGGACAGTTCGGACGCGGCTGGTCGCTGAAGCGTTTCTCCGCGCAGGTCATCGCGCCGCAGAGCATCCCGCTCATCGCGTATCCGAAGGCGTGGTCGCCGAGTGTCGGCCCGCAGCCAGTCACGGCGGAGGTCGTCCATGTGGACATCAAGAAGCCGGAGGACTTCGCGCAGTTTCGCGGCAAGCTCCGTGGAAAGGTCGTCCTCGATGGCCCGCTGCAAGACCTCAAGATGCGCTTCGAGCCGCTGGCCGTCCGCAGGAACGAGACGAACTTGCTCGCGCTCGCCAACGCCACCGAGGGTGTGCCGTTTTCCTTTCGTCCCACTCCGACGAACTTCTTGAGCACGCCGGAGCAGCGCGCGGCCATCGCGCTGACACCGCGTCGCTACCAGTTCTACGCGGAGGAAGGCGTCGCCGTGCTGCTGCAAGCCAGCCGCGCAGGCGAGGCCGGCACGCTCTTCACGCAGGGCGCGACGGTCTATGAGCCGCGCCGCACGAACTCGACGGACGCCGCCGCTGCCAAGACGCCAGCGCCCTCCACCTCGCCCAGCTCCGCGCGCAGCTTCTCGCCGTGGAGCACGAACTGCCCGCCCATCACGCCGCAGGTCACCGTCGCGGCGGAGCATTACAACCGGCTCGTCCGAATGATTGCGCTGGGTGAGAAGCTGCGCGTGGCCGTCGAGTTGCAGGCGGACTACCACACGCAGGATCTCTCTGCGGCGAACACGGTCGCCGAGATTCCCGGCACCGATCTCGCGGAGGAGTTGGTCATGCTCGGCGCGCATCTCGACTCGTGGCAGAGCGGCACGGGCACGACTGACAACGCCACCGGTTGCGCTGTCGTCATGGAGGCGGTGCGCATACTTCAGACGCTCGGGCTGAAGCCGCGCCGCACGATCCGCGTGGCGTTGTGGACCGGGGAGGAGCAGGGGTTGCTCGGGTCGAAGGCTTACGTGACGAAGCACTTCGGCTCCACGGTCACGAGCACCAACAGCGCGCCGGCATCCGGGAAGTCCGGACCTTCGCGTCCGGTCACGACAATCGCCAAGAAGCCCGCATACGACAACCTCTCCGCCTACTTCAACCTCGACAACGGCACGGGGAAAATCCGTGGCATCTACCTTCAGAACAACGAGGCCGCGCGCACGCTCTTCCGCCAGTGGCTCGTGCCGTTTCGCGACCTCGGCGCGGAGACTGTCACCTACGCCAGCACGAGCGCGACCGACCACGTGCCCTTCGATGCCATCGGGCTGCCCGGCTTCCAGTTCATCCAGGACGACATCGAGTATTGGACTCGCACGCACCACGCGAACATGGACGTGTTTGATCGCGCCGTGGCCGACGATCTCAAACAAGCCTCCGTCATCATGGCTGCCTTCGTTTATCAGGCCGCGATGCGTGATGAGAAGATCCCGCGCAAGCCCGCGCCCGGTGCATCCGCAGCGCCTTCGGCCCCGGCCGCGAAGTCTTCTGTCGTGCCTGCGCCGTGACTTGGAGCGCCCGGCAACTTTGGACTTTGAACCGCG
>JBEBFV010000317.1:0-7570 GCA_040081795.1 Limisphaerales bacterium
AGCGCACGCAACAGGTTCATGCCAAAAACCTACCACCAACCAGCGGCCATTGTCTATTACGCATAGAGTCTAATGTTGAGGTGCTTTACAACCACGCCAGCGTTGGCTCCACGAATGACGTTTTTGCTCCCGGTGTTACCGTCACGTCACCAGCCGCAGGCGCAAGCCTTTCGATTAGTTCCAATGTAAACGTGCAATGGAGCGCGAGCGACAACGTCGGCGTGGTCGCCGTCCATCTGCACTATTCAACGAACAGCGGCAGTTCATGGGTGTTAATCGCGACAAACCAGGCGAACAGCGGAACCTTCGTTTGGACGGTTCCAAACTTGGGGACAAATGCCGGTCAAATTCGGGTGACAGCACAGGACGCGGCGAACAACGCGGGGGTCGGGTTCTCCGGCGGCTTTGTCACCGCTGATTTGACCCCGCCCAGTGTCGTGATTGTTGCCCCAACGAATGGAGCCACGCTAAGTGGTGGCACGACGACAAACATACTTTGGACAGCGACAGACAACGTGGCTATCGCCAACGTTGATTTGGAGTATTCGCTCAACAACGGAGCCAGTTGGTCAGAGCTGGCAACGGGTCTGAGCAACTCGGGTATGTATGCGTGGTCGGTGCCAAACATTGCAACGACAGTTCTGAAAGTTCGCGCAACGGTCCGCGACTCCGCAGGGTTGTCCTCCTCCGCAACGACGCAACCTTTGACAATTGTTCGCGTGAGCGCGCCTCCGGTTCAACCCAACAGCCCGTTCCCGCTGAACACGGGTGCGGCTGTCTCGGTTACTCCGACGTTGCAGTGGCGGAGCGGGAGTTTAGATGGAGGCGCGTTGTCCTTCACCGTGCGGTTCGGCACCGCTCAGAATCCGCCGGTGGTTGGCACCGCGTCACAAATGTCGTTCAGCCCTGGTGCGCTGAACTACCTGACCACCTACTACTGGCAGGTAGAAGCGACGGATGGCGTGAGCACAAACCCCGGACCAGTTTGGAGTTTTACAACAGAAGCAATCACTCCCGTGAGCATCACCACGCAACCGACGAACGTGACGGCGCTCGTGACGAGCAACGCGGCTTTTAGTGTGACAGCCATTGGCACCGGCCCGCTGGCATATCAGTGGTTTTTCAATTCGACCAATGCGCTGGCGGGGGCGACCAACACCTCGCTGACCCTGACCAACGCGCAGCCCACGAACGCTGGCAACTACACGGTAGTGGTAACGAACGCGGCCGGGAGCGTGACGAGCGCGGTGGCGGTGCTGATGGTGCTGGTGCCGCCGACGGTCACGGCAGGCCCGACAAACCTGACAGTCAATGCGTTGACCGATGCGACGTTTAGCGTGACGGCGGGAGGGACGCTGCCCCTTACCTATCAGTGGTGGAAGGGCGGCGTTCTATTGGGCAACGCAAACGGCGCGAGCCTGACGTTGAACGCGGTGACGACGAATAGCGCGGGGGCTTACCAGGTAGTGGTGACGAACGTGGCTGGCTCTGTCACCAGTAGCGTAGCGGTTCTGACTGTGAATCGTTTGGTGCCAGGGCTGACGTGGGCGACGCCAAGCGCAATCACCTACGGCACGGCCTTGGGCGCGGGGCAGTTGAACGCGACGAATGCGGTTTCTGGCAACCTGACCTACAGCCCGACAGGGGGCGTTCTCCCTGTCGGCCCGCGCACCCTCAACGTGGTGTTCACCCCGGCGGATGGTTCGGTTTACACGACGAACGCGGCGAGCGTGACGCTGACGGTGAATCCAGCTCCGCTGACCATCAAGGCAGACAACCAAAGCCGGCCTTTCGGACAGACCAATCCGGTGCTCACGGTGAGCTACACCGGGTTCGTGAACGGGGAGACAAGCGGCGTGCTGACGAGTCAACCAGTGGCCGCGACGACGGCCACCACCGCAAGCGCTCCAGGGAACTACCCCATCACGGTGAGTGGGGCTAGTGCGGCGAACTATGCGGTCACGCAGACGAGCGGAATCCTGACGGTGACGGGTGATGCGCCGGCCATCACAGTGCAACCGACCGATGCGGTGGTGATTGCGGGGAGCAACGTGGCCTTCAGCGTGACGGCGACTGGCATCGGCCCGCTGGCATTTCAGTGGCTTTTCAACGCCACCAACGCACTGGCCGGAGCGACCAACACAACGCTGACCCTGACCAACGCGCTGCTCACGAGCGCCGGGAACTACACAGTGATGGTGACGAACGTAGTCGGGAGCGTGACGAGCGCGGTGGCGGTGCTGACGGTGCTGGTGCCGCCAAGCATCACCGCACAGCCTGTGAGTCAGACGGTGAGTGTTGGGCAGAGCGTTAGCTTCACCGTGACTGCCACTGGCACGGCACCGTTGAATTACCAATGGCGCAAGGATGGAACCAACCTGAATGGAGCAACGAGCGCCACTTACAACCTGGCGGGCGTCCAGACGAATCAAGCCGGGAGCTACACCGTGGTGGTGAGCAACGCCGCTGGCTCCATAACTAGCACACCGCCAGCAGTGCTGTCGGTGAACGAGGCCTCTGCTGGGACAGTCTTGGCGTGGGGCTACAACGGCGCTGGTCAAACGACCGTTCCTGCCGGTTTGAGCGGGGTGACGGCCATTGCGGCGGGTTACAGCCACACGGTGGCTTTGAAGAGTGATGGCACGATGGTCGCGTGGGGAGACAATTCGGCTGGTGCAACGGCCGTTCCAACTGGCTTGAGCGGGGTGACGGCCATTGCGGCGGGTGACCGTCACACGGTGGCCTTGAAGAACGATGGCACGGTGGTCGCGTGGGGACTTAATTCCGCCGGCCAAGCCACCGTCCCAGCCGGCTTGAGCGGAGTCACGGCCATTGCATGTGGTGGTTATCACACCGTAGCGTTGAAGAGCGACGGCACGGTCGTGGCGTGGGGTTCGGGTGCGACGAACACGGGCACTTTTCCAGAATTCGGGCAATCAATCGTTCCTGCCGGCTTGAACGGCGTGATGGCCATTGCGGGCGGCTTCGTTCACACTCTTGCCGTGAAGGGGGATGGCACGGTGGTCGCGTGGGGAGCCGGAAAATCGAGCACGGGGACTTTTCCTGAATTTGGGCAGTCAATAGTTCCTCCCGGCTTGAGCGCAGTGATGGCCATTGTAGCGAGTTATTATCACAGTGTTGCCTTGAAGAACGATGGCACGGTGGTCGCGTGGGGAGGGAACGACTTTGGACAAGCGACCGTTCCCGCCGGTTTGAGCGGTGTGACAGCCATTGCGGTAGGTTATTATCACAGTGTGGCTTTGAAGAGCGATGGCACGGTGGTGGCGTGGGGAAATACCGGATATGGACAAACGACTGTTCCTGCCGGTTTGAGCGGAGTGACGGCAATTGCGGCTGGTCAAGTTCATACCGTGGCGGTGGGGGTGGCACCGCCGAGTGTCACCCGGCAGCCTCAAAACTTGGTAGCGGGCACCAACTCCAACGCCATCTTCAACGTGGTCACCATAGGCACTGCTCCGCTTAATTACGTGTGGCGTAAGGACGGAGTGAACCTTGCTGGAGCCACCAATGCCTATTTGACATTGAGCAATGTGCAGACCAACCAGGCGGGTAATTACTCCGTAGTCATCACGAATACCTACGGCAGCGTGACCAGTAGCGTCGCGGTGCTGGTGGTGAACCCAGCCCCTCCAGGCACAGTCGTGACGTGGGGTGACGATGGCTATGGCCAAACCGCTGGTCCCTTTGCCTTCAGCGGGGTGACAGCCATCGCGGCGGGTGATTACAACACGGTGGCCTTGAAGAACGATGGCACAGTCGTCGCGTGGGGGGCTGGCACAAATGATACGGTGGCCTACCCAAACTATAGACAGTCCATCGTCCCTCCAGGTTTGAACGGGGTGATGGCCATTGCAGCGGGTGCTAGTCACACCGCGGCCTTGAGGAGCGATGGCACGGTCGTGACGTGGGGATACGATTACTATGGTTACATGAGCGTTCCTGCTGGCTTGAGCGGAGTGACGGCCATTGCGGCGGGTGGAGCTCACACCGTGGCTTTGAAGAGCGATGGAACGGTGGTCGCTTGGGGAGACAACCGCTATGGTCAAACAAACGTTCCGGCCGGCTTGACCGGGGTGCGAGCCATTGCGGCGGGTGGTATTCACACCGTGGCTTTGAAGAGTGATGGCACGGTGGTCGCGTGGGGAGACAATCAATATGGTCTAACGAACACTCCTGCTGGTTTAAGCGGAGTCACAGCGATTGCATGTGGTTTTCTTCACACCGTGGCCTTGAAGAACGATGGCACGGTGGTCGTGTGGGGATGGAACGGATATGGGCAAACGAATGTTCCGGTCGGTTTGAGCGGGGTGACTGCCATTGCGGGCGGTGGTTATCACACCGTGGCCTTGAAGAACGATGGCACAGTCGTCGCGTGGGGAGACAATAGCGCCGGGCAAACGACCGTTATTGTCGGCTTGAGCGGAGTGACGGCCATTGCGGCAGGTCGTCAACACACCGTGGCGCTCATCGGCATTGCGCCGACCAATGCTCCCACCATCGTCACGCAACCAGTGAGTCAGACAGCAAACGCGGGCCAGAACGCGAGCTTCGCCGTAACGGTTTCTGGCACCGCGCCGCTGAGCTACCAATGGCGCAAAAACACGGTGAACATTTCCGGTGCCAACGGGCCGAGCTTCTCGCTCTACAGCGTCACGACGAGCGACGCAGGCAGTTACGATGTTGTCGTGACTAACATTGTCGGAAGCGCGACCAGCAGCGCCGCCACCCTGACTGTGGTTCCGGTCAACTACAGCCTCACTTTGAGTGCTTCCCCAAGCGACGGGGGAACGGTTAGTGGCGGCGGCACTTTTGCGGGCGGTAGTTCGCAAACGGTGACAGCTACCGCCAATAGCGGCTACGTCTTCGCTAACTGGCTGGAAGGCGGGGTCAGCGTAAGTTCATCGGCCAGCTACACTTTCGCGCTCAATGGCAACCGCACTCTGGTTGCAAATTTCACCGCCCTGCCACCGGTGAATGACAGCTTCGCCAACCGAATTGGCCTTGTGGCTCCGAATCTTACGGTGACCGGAACCAACACTAATGCGACCAAGGAAGCCGGTGAGCCGAACCACAATACCAATCCGGGCGGGAAATCCCTCTGGTGGACTTGGACGGCCCCGTCGAGCGGGACAGTGACAGTGGACACAATCGGCAGCAGTTTCGACACGGTTCTGGCTGTTTACACCGGCACTGCGGCCTCGGCGCTGACACTGGTCGCGTCGGATGACGATGGAGGAGGCAATCTCACGAGCCGGCTCACCTTCACTGCAACGATGGGAACGACCTACCAGATTGCCGTGGATGGCTACAATGGAAGGAGTGGTTCCATACGGCTGACGATTACGCCATCGGGCGTAGCTCCGCCGACGATTACAATGCCGCCGGCAAGCGTGAATGCGCTTCGCGGAACTAGTCCAACGTTGACCGTAATTGCCTCCGGCACGTCACCGCTGTTTTATCAGTGGTTCAGAAACGGGGTTCCCGTGAATTCGTTCGTCGACGGAGGGACCAACGCCAGCTTGTTGCTGTTCGACCTTCAACCGAATGAGGGCGGGAATTTCACCGTGCTGGTCAGTAACGCGTTTGGGTCAGTCATGAGCGCACCGCCCGCTACAGTGACGGTGTTAGTTCCTCCCGCCATCACAACGCAACCAGTGAGCCAAACCGCAGTAGGAGGGATGACCGTGGTCTTCAACGTCAGCGCTTCGGGCCAGCCAGCGCCGGCATATCAGTGGTTTATTAACGCGACCAACGCGCTGGGGGGAGCAACCAACACCTCCCTGACTTTGACCAACACGCAGCTCACGAACGCTGGCAACTACACGGTAGTGGTAACGAACTCGGCCGGCAGCGTGACGAGCGCGGTGGCAGTGCTGACTGTGAGCGCCGTAGATAATAGCGCAATTGTTCCGGCCATCGGCAATTTTCCAGTGGGCAGCTCCAATGCGGTCTACAATCACCACCTTTTGCGCTCAAGAACAGTCTTCGCTACTCTGCTTGAAAATGTTCCTGGAGCAGGGCAGTTCATTAGGAATAGTCAGACTTATATCCTCAGCAACACGGTCCCTACAAACATTCTTGTCGAGATTCAACAAATTGGTCAAGCAACAGCCCAGTTGGCAACTTACGTTTCAGTGGCCAACCGAGCGAACACCTTTGAGCTTCAGCTCGCCGTGACTGACACCGCTGGTGCAGGGCGCTTAAAGACAATGATGCCCTTTAACTTGCTTGAAAACCTTAACTTGCACTTCTGGTATTTACCCTCGTATTTGAGTGCTGCGGAAATACCTGTCAATCTCGTCAGGGCTGGCGGCGAAAACTATGCACCAGAAATTCTGACATTTAGCGACTATCCTGATATGACCAACGTAGTAATTTACTTCAAAGATTCAAACGGTGCTGTGACAAACCAGCCCGAAATTCCAAAAAACTTCGATTTTGGATTCTGGTATATCCCCCCGTATAACTCTTTTGCTGCATTTGAGATAAAAGGCCAAAAATATGTGGTTTCTGAGACTGTCATTCCCGTCACAAAACTCTACATCCCGCTCAAGACTGTAACCAACGGCTATCACGGAGAAATTATAATTACTCGAACAAATGCAAATGGAGCCTTTGTTGAGAGGTATCGCTTGGAAGATGGTTCTAGAATAGTGGCACCCACAAGTATGTCACTCGGTATTACGAGCTCAATCCCGACACTCCTGATTAGCGGAGAACCGACTACCAGAGTCTGGCTACAATACAGCACTAACACTAGTGGTATTCCGGTCTGGATAACGACCACAAACTTGATTCTTTCTCCTGGTGGCTCTGGAATGCATTTGGGCCAACCCGTTGACGGAATTAGAAAACGTCTATATCGCCTCAAGGTCGAATGATTAACTCTTACATCTACGTATAAAACCGGAGTCAGCTAGGAATAAGCTTTTAGCCCAAGTTTTAATAGGTGCCATCAATCCATCGGCGCAGCTTTTCATCTGCTATCGCACGGGATGTAGCAAAGCGCTCGCGAGAGCGGGCAATCAACTTCTTTCTCCGACCGACACGGTTCTTCAACGGCGCGAACGTTCTCGCCCGGAAAGGCTGCTTGTTCGTGCCGTCCTCTAGCAGTTTGATGACGACCTCGTAGCGGTCGAGGTCAACCAACTGCTGCGCGGCGAACTCGTTGCCAAACTCCGCTTGCAATACTTCTGCGTCGGTGTTGCCGATGCGGAAGGAAATCAAGGTGCCGACGTTGCCGAAAACCGCCTGCCGGATGGGCAGCGCGAGCTGGTCAACGTATTGATGCGACAGCGTAAGGCAGAGGCGATACTTGCGCGCCTCCGCCAGAATCGCCGCAAACGCGTCGGTGCTGAAGTTCTGGAACTCGTCGATGAACAAATAAAAATCCCGGCGCTCCTGCTCCGGCTGGTTCGTCCGGGCCATTGCCGCAAGCTGGAATTGGGTCGTGAGCAGGGAACCGAGCAGGTTCGCCTTGTCGTGACCGAGCCGGCCTTTCGACAGGTTCGCGATGAACAGCCGCTCGTTGTCCATGACGAACGGGATG
>JBEBFV010000318.1:0-7544 GCA_040081795.1 Limisphaerales bacterium
GTCCAGGCTCAACACGCGCATGTAGGGGAATTGGTTTTCCCAGTCGGCGAGGTATTTGCCGAGGTCGTGGTAGTAGGCGGTGCCGCTGAAGCTGTAGGTGGCGGCTTTGTAGGGGAATTCGGGGATCATGGTCATCTCGCCCTGGCCGCGGAAGGGGAGGTTGGGGATCTCGACTTTGTAGGGTGCCTGGGTGCGGAATTTCAGCTCGACGGAGCGGATCCATTGGACGAGTTCGCCGCTGGCGGCCATGCCGGCCTCGATGGCGCTGAGGTGGTCGTTGAGGCGGTCGTAGTCGTCGTGGACGGCCTGGGTGCGCTTCACGAGGCGGTCGGCGTCGGTGTATTTCTTCTCGGCCTCGGTGATCTGTGTGCCGAGTTTCTTGAGGGCTTCCTGGGCGGGGGAGATGAGGAGGAACCAGAGGGCGGCCAGGGCCATGGCCGTGCCCATCCCGACAGCGATGAGGTGCTGTTTTTTCTCGGCGGAGAGGGCTTTGATTTCGGCGATCATGTCAGTTGCGCACTTGTTCGGTGAAGGCGCATTCCATGGTGAAGGAGACGAAGACGCGGGCGGAGTCGTCCTTGTCGGCGGTGGGGTTGGAGAAGCCTTTGAAGGAGATGGGGTTTTCCTTGGCGAGGTGCTGCTTGAACCAGGGGTGGTCGTTGATGCGCTTTTTGAAGGTGACGGAGCTTTCGTCCTCGGGGCGGCCGTAGTCGCGCGCGGTGATGACGAGGATGATGCGCTCGGTGGAGCTGGCGGGCTTGCTCTTGCCGCGTTCTTTGGAGAGGACGGCGGGGACGAGGTTGTAGTTCTGCTCGGCGCGGACGCGGGTGACTTGGATCTGGGGGAGGGTGCAGTCCTGGAGGGCGTTCATGCAGGCGGACCAGAGGACGCGGTTGGTGGCCATGCGGTTGAGGCCGTGGATGTTTTTCTCGATGTCGCCGGCTTTCTTGATCTGGTCGCCGGTTTCCTTGGACTTGCCTTCGATGCGCTTGAGGGAGGCCTCGTGGCCGGCGAGGGCGTTCTTGGCGTTGTGGCTGCTGAAGAGGAGCCAGCCCCACCAGAGGAGCATGAGGAAGACCATGAAGCCGCCCAGCCACGCGCCGCGCTTGACGGGATCCCGCCGGCGCATCTCGGCGAGATACTGTTCTTCGGCCAGGAGGTTGATGCGGATCGGCATGGTTCTAGAAGGCCGCCATTCCCGCGCCCACGGCGACGGTGAGCTGCGGCGCGACCGCCTCGATCTCGCCCAGCAACTGCGGGGGGAGGTTCATGGTCATGAAAGTCGTGGGGTTCCACGTCTGGCAGGGCACCATCAGCTCCACCTGCAACGCCTGCACGATCTGAGGGCTGCGCGAAGCCCCGCCGCTGAAGAACACCTGGCTCACCGCGCGGTCCCGCTGGTGATCATGGAAGTCAATCGAGGCCCGCAGCTCCCGGCCCAGCGGCGAGAGCAGCGATTGCGCGACGGACTCCACCTCGGGGGGCATCGTGATCTTCGCCCCCTCGGCTTCCTCCAGGCTCATGCCCAACGCCTCGGAAATTCCCTGCGTCAGCTTGCCCGAGCCGAAGGCCACCACGCGGCTCAAGGTCAGCTCGCCATTATACAAAATGCAAATCGTCGTGTTCTTGTGGCCCACGTCCACCAGCGCGACGACCTCCTTGGCAAATGGCTCCGGGTGAGCCATCTCGAAGGCGTTGGCCGGGCCGATGAAACTCGGGATGATCTGGTCCGCCACCAACCCCGCCTGCTCCGCCGCCTCCTGCAGGTCCGCGATGATCTGCTTCTTCGCGGCGCCCACGAGCACCCGCGTCTTCGGATTGCCGCCTTTGGGCGCATCGGCCTTGGGCGGCCCCTCCGCCTTGCCGGCGATGACATGCACGTCGAACACGCAGTCCGACAAATCCTGCTGGAGATAATTCTTGCTGCTGAACTTGAGCATCTGCCGCATGTCATGCGCCGTGACTGCCGGCATGTCCGCGTGCCTCAGCAGCGAGCTGTCCACCCCCACCGCGAGGCTCACCGGCTTGAGCCGCGAGTTGAGCAACTGGGCGACCGCCTTGAGATGATCCGCCATCGGCGCGATGTTGAGCCCCTTGTCGAAGACCGGCGCATCCACCAGCGCGTAGCTGTTCAAGGCAAAGCCATCGCCCTTGCGGGACAAGTGGACGGCTTTGGTGACCTTGGCCCCAAGGTCTATGACCATCACCTGGTCGCGCTTCTTCTCGAAGCTGCTGAAGAACGGCAACGGCATCCGCAGTCTTTTAAGTCAAACCGCCCCGGCGTGGCAAGCCGCAATGTCGCGGCGCCGCGAGTCCAATTGCCCCGAATGTGACCCAGGCTAAAGCAGGGTCATGGCTGTCCTGTCCACCTCCGACGCTCAGGCTTGGCCTTCCGCAGTCCTCGGCTAGACTGGCTGCGCATGGCCGACAAACCCAAACCCGCGCCGACGCTGGCGGAGGAATTCCTCGTAGAGTTCCGCGCATTCTGGGCGTGGCTGCCTGACAAGCCGCTGTTCTTCGCGCTGCTCGGCGCGTGGGCGGTGCTGTTCCATTTCCTCGGCCACTGCTCGTTCAACTTCACCGACCGGCCCTCGCTCTTCGCGTGGATGTGGGGCGCGTGGAGCGCGGAGGCGCTGGAGGCGGAGCACGGCAAGCTCGTGCCCGTGGTCGTGCTGATTCTGCTCTGGCTGCGGCGCGACGAGCTGCTCGCCGCGCCGCCGCGCCGCTGGCTGCCCGCGCTGGCCGGTGTGGCCCTCGCGCTTGCGCTGCACGTTGTCGCGTTCACCGTGCAACAGCCGCGGGTCTCGATGGTCGCGCTCGCGGGGGGAGTTTGGTGTCTCGTCGGTCTGGTGTGGGGGCCGGGCTGGCTGCGGAAAACATTTTTCCCGTTCCTGCTCCTCGGCTTCTGCGTGCCGTTGGAGTCGCTGGGCGAGGGGCTGCTGTTCCAACTGCGCTTGCTGGTGACGCAGATTTCTGTCGGCATCGGGCACAACCTGCTTGGCCTCGACGTGCTGCGCGACGGCACGGCCATCTTCAACTCGACGCGCAGCTTCAACTACGACGTGGCCCCCGCGTGCAGCGGCATCCGCAGTCTCGCGTCGTTGCTGGCGGTGACGACGATCTACGGCTACGTGGCGTTCCGCACGCCGTGGAAGCGGATCGCAATGATTTCGCTCGCTGCGCCGCTGGCGGTGGCGGGCAACGTCGCGCGCATCACCACGGTCATCATCCTCGCCGAGGCGTTCGGCCACAAAACCGGCGCGGCGGCGGAGACAAACCTCGGCTATGTCACCTTCGCCGTGGCCATCGGGTTGATGTTTCTGGCCGGCTGGCAGATGCGGGAAAGAGAAGCGCCGGTCGCCGCTCCACTTCGTGGGGCTGACCTACCGGTTGGACTGCCGGACGCGCAGCAGCGCGTCCCTGCCACGCCGCTGGTCGGCCCGGCGCTCATCGGTGCGTTGTTGCTCATGGCCGTGGCAGGCGGCGCGATTTTCAAACTGCAGGCGCGGCAGACGCTCGGTCGCCCCGGCGTGCTGGCGGAACCGCAGGAAGGCTCCAAACGCTGGCACATTTCTTTGCCGGTGCAGGTCGCCGGGATGTCTTCGGTGGAAATCCCGCCCGCCAAGGAAGAATTGACCGGCCTGCCCCCCGACACCTCCATCGGCAAGCGCGTCTATCGCGCGGTGGATGGCACGGAGCTGTTGCTGCAAGTCGTGCTGATGGGCCGCGACCGCACCAGCATCCACCAGCCGCAATACTGCCTCACCGGTCAGGGCTGGCTCATCGAGAAGACCGAGGAGGTGCGCCTGCCCGTCGCCAGGCCGCAGCCGCACGAAGTTCCCGCGCTCAAGCTCACCGCCAGCAAAGTCTTCACCACGGAGAGCGGCCAGCGCGTCCCGTTGCGCGCGATCTACGTGTATTGGTTCGTGGCAGACGGCGCGATCACAGCGCACCGCTCCGAGCGTTTGGCTTCAATGGCGAAGGAACTCTTGCGCACTGGCACGCTGCAACGCTGGGCCTATGTGGCGTGCTTCGCGCAATGCCTGCCCGGCGAGGAAGACAAGGCCTTCGCGCGCGTGAAGGAGTTTGTGGCCGAGGCTGTGCCAGAGTTTCAGCGCGTGAGTGCGGCGTCCGACTAGAAATAGCCGAGGGCTACTCCGGGTTGAGAATCAACTGACGAAGACGTTCGGCCAAGGGCGCGGCCAGCCGCTCGCACCAGGATTCGTCCACCAAGCCCAATTCCAGCAGGTCGCGGAGATGCGTGCGGTCCTTGTCGCGGAAGCTGACGAGTTTCATGCGGACCACGGCTTCGAGGCTGGCGAGGCAGAATTGGTCGCCCGGCTCGGACTCCGACACGTCGGGCGAGGGGAACAAATTGTCGGGCCTGACTTTCTCGCCTGCTGGGACAACGTGCAGTGCATCGCGCACGCTCGCATTCGGACCATCAAGGAAGGCGTCAATCACACCGGGCATTCCCAAGCCTGTCAGCCGTCGGAAAACAAACCCGGCGGCCTCAAGTGCCCGGCGGGCGGAGTCAAAATCAGCCCGGCGCAGGAGAATGTCCACGTCGCGCGTGGCCCGCACGGCTGCTTCATCCACACGCGAGACGTGCGCGGCCACGGCAGCATCACCAGCGACGGCATAGGGCACTCCGACTGACTCCAATGCGCGAGCGGCGCGCAGAAGTCGTTCGCGAACTTTCTCCACGGCGCGGGCTATGCGCTCCCAAGAAACCGGGGCAAGCTCGGTGGTCGCAATGGCCATGACAGAAGCTTGATAGCCTGCGCGGCTAGCACGGGCAAGCTGCCAGCCTAAATCGCGAAGTCGTTATACTCCGGCTTCACCAGCTCCGTGGGCGGGTAAAGCATTCCCGCCGCGACGGTCGCGTTGGTCCCCTGCTCGATGAGGATGAAAGAGCCGGTCAGGCGGTTGCTGCTGTAGGCGTCGAACACAATGGGCTTGGCGGTGCGGATGCGGACTTCACCGATGTCGTTCGCGGCCAGCTCCGCCGGCTCCGGTTCGGGGTCGAAGGTCTGGATGTTGATGCGGCTGTCGAGGCTCGTGACGATGGCCTGCACGGTCTGCGACGTGTGCTTGAGGAAGTATTTCTTGCCGCGCTGAAGCGGACGCGGATTCATCCAGCAGACGCGCCCGCGCAGGTCGCTCCCCATGCCGGGCAAATGGTCGAGGCCCACGAGGATGTCGCCACGGCTCACGTCGAGGTCGTGTTCGAGCACGACGGTGACGGGCTGCGGGCAGAAGGCTTCCTGCAACGGGCCGTCGTAGGTCCAGAGTTCCTTCACCGTGCTCTTCATGCCGCTCGGCAGGACCATTATTTTCTGCCCGACCTTCATGATGCCGCCGGCGAGTTGCCCGCTAAGGCCGCGGAAGTCGTGAAGTGTTTTGTCGGTTGGGTTGTTCGGACGGTTCACCCACTGCACCGGGAAGCGCAGACCCGTGAGGCTCCAGTCGCTCGCGATGTGGACGGTCTCCAAGTGGCCGAGCAAGGTGGGACCGCAATACCACGGCGTGTGTTTTGAGGCATCCACGACGTTGTCGCCGTTGAGCGCGCTGATGGGGACGAACTTCACGTCCTTGAACGCGTCGAGCTTGGGCAGGAACGATTCAATCTCGTCGCGGATTTCCAGGAAGCGGTCCTCGCTCCAGTCCACGAGGTCCATCTTGTTCACCGCGATGACGAGGTGCGGAATGCCCAGCAGCGCCGCGAGGTAAGTGTGCCGGCGCGTCTGCTCGATGACCCCGAGCCGCGCGTCCACGAGCACGATGGAGAGGTTCGCGGTGCTCGCGCCCGTGACCATGTTGCGCGTGTATTGCACGTGCCCCGGCGTGTCCGCGACGATGAACTTGCGGCGCGGCGTGGCGAAGTAGCGGTAGGCCACGTCAATCGTGATGCCCTGCTCGCGCTCGGCGCGCAGGCCGTCGGTAAGGTTGGCGAGGTTGACCTGCCCGCCGCCGGTGATGTCGGCGCTGCGTTCGAGCGCCTCCATCTGGTCTTCCATGATGGACTTGGAATCGTAAAGCAGCCGGCCGATGAGCGTGGACTTGCCGTCGTCCACGGAGCCGCAGGTGTTGAAGCGGAGGAGTTCGATGGGGTGTTGGCTGTGGGGCATGCGAATGTGGTTTTAGTTTGCGAAGACGAGCGCATCCGACGGGGCGGAGGCGGAGTATTGGCTGGGCAAAGCAAATTGGGTTTTTGAGTTCAGGAGGCGGCTATAGTGGAGAGATTTCCTGGACGAGCGGGGCAAGCACCGTTTCTTGCAGGCAGAGGTGCGCGGGCAGCGTGGCGATGTGGACGACTTGGTCGCCAAGCTCAGTGGGCTTGGTGCATCGCGCGAGCGTGGCCGGATCGCGCGGTGCAATTCCGGCGGCGTCCGTGAACTCCGTGACGCCCCAGGACGCAATGAGCGTGGTGACACGCACGCCATGAGGACGGAGTTCAAGCGCAAGGGACTTGGCGGACCGGTCAAGGCCCGCCTTGGCCGCCGAATAAACTCCCCAGCCCGGCCACGAGTGCCGGGCGCAGACGCTGGAGATGTTGATGATTGTGCCGCTGCCTTGGGCCTGCATCACCGGCGCGACGCGACGGAGGCCGTAGAGCGGGCCGAGGAGATTCAGCGCGATGCTCGCCGCGATGCTCTCGTCAGTCTGCTCGGCAACGGGCGCGATCTTGATTCCGCCACCGGCGTTGTTGACCAGCAGATCGAGCCGGCCGGCCTTGTCGAGAATCGTTTCGACCACGCGATCCCAATCCGTCGGTGAGGTGACATCGGCTTGGAGCCAGTCCACGTCCAGACGCGCGGCGGTGGCCCGCAACGCGGCCTCGTCGCGTCCAGTGATCCAAACGCGCGCCCCTGCTTCGCGGAGGCGCTGTGCAATGCCCGCGCCATAGCCCTTCGCGCCGCCGGTGACAAGGGCGGCTTGGTTGGTGAGCGATGAGTTCATGCTTGGGCGAAAATTCATTGCGCGAGCGCCGACCATGCAGACAGAGCGGCTGCCGCGCGAGTCTTGGGCGCGGCAGCGGCCTTCCGCTTCTCCCGCGCGGCATCAGGCAGGCGGGCAAGCAAGACGCTCCAGTCTTCGACGCTGAACTCGCGATCGGGCTGGAAGAAAACACTGTCAGCATCCGGCTTCCACGCGCCGGCGATGCTGAGAAGGTTGATGGCTTCGAACGCTGCGTGCTCCGGCGGCAGGTCGTGATATGGCCAGAGCAGCACGCCGGGACCGCCCGCGCCGCGCACGAGCGTGCGCTGCATTTCGTGAACACGCTGCGGGTTCGCCGCAAGTTCTCGCGGTTGCACGCCGTCGCGCAGGCAGAGCCACGCGGCGGTCGCACTGGCCTGACCGCAAAGCATCATTTGCCCATGCAGGCGCAGCGCGGATTGCACGACACTGCTGACGCCGATGTTCTTGCCCGCGCCGAGCAGGCCGTCGCGCTCCACCGGCACGAGGCCGCGCAACGGGAACATCCCGCGGTCGGTGTGCGTGCTCCAGTTGCGCGTGGCCGTGTGGATGGTCGCCCATGG
>JBEBFV010000319.1:0-7502 GCA_040081795.1 Limisphaerales bacterium
ATCGGCCAGCCCGCGCACCTGAACCTGCACGAGTCTCCCGCCACGATGGACTCGCTCCACTCGCACTGCGGCGGCGTCTGGCCGGTGGCGTTCAAGTTCGACCTGCGGCGGCTCGCGCGCGAAATCGGCCGCTGCCGTGTGGGCCTGGCGCTTTCCAGCGGCGGCGCGAAGGGTCTCGCGCACATCGGCGTGCTGCAGGTGCTGGAGGAAAACGGCATCGAGGTGGATGTTGTCGCAGGCACGAGCATGGGCGCCTACATCGGCGCGCTGTGGGCGTTCGGGCACGACGGCCAGTTCCTTGGGCGCAAAGCCCGCGAACTCGAGGGAAAGTGGGGCCTGCTCAAGCTGATTGACCCCGCGTTCCCGCCGCGCCGGGGCTTCATCCACGGCCACGCAATTCGCGAGCGGCTCGAACGCAGCATCGGCGACGCGCGTTTCGAGCAACTGGCCCGCCCGCTGCGGGTGGTCGCGACGCGCTTCGACACGTTGGAGCGCGTCGTGTTCAGCGCCGGCGAAGTTTCCCAGGCCGTGCTGGCGAGCTGCGCGATCCCCAGCGTCTTCGTTCCCGTGCGGCTCGATGGCGAGACCTACATTGACGGCGGCGTGTCCGACCCGTTGCCGGTGGACGTGCTGCGCGAGGCGGGCGTCGAGCGCGTCATCGCCGTGAACATCATCCCCACGCCGGCCTTCCTGCGCTGCGCCCGCGAGCACGAGCGCGAGCAAGAGGACGCGAAGCGCAGTGGCTTCAGCTTCCTGCGCCTGCTCAATCAGCAGCTCAACTATTTCGCCTACGGCAACATCCTCGACGTGACCCAGCGCGCCGTTATCGGCGGGCAAATCCGGGCCGCAGAGGATGCTTGCCGTCAGGCTGACGTCGTCCTGCGTCCGCTCGCCTGCGACTCGCGCTGGCACGACTTTTCCAACCCCGGCAAATACATTTCCCTCGGCCGCCGAGTGGCCGAGGAGAATCTTGCGCTCATCAAGCAACTGGTGAATCGAAAGGAACTCGCCCATGAACACGAAACTCCTCACCACGAACTGGCAGCGGCTGCCTGAAGCCACCGTCCGCTCGCTGCAAGCGGACAAGCTCCGCCGCTGGCTGCGCGACACCGTGTTGCCCTTCTCCGCGCACTACCGCGAGTTGTTCCGCCAGTTGAAGCTCACCGCCGATGACTTCCGCTCGCTCGACGACTTGCGCCGTCTGCCTTTCACCAGCAAGGTCGACCTGCTCAACACGCCGGACAATCCGGCGAAGGTCCGCGACTTCCTGCTCGTCCCCGACCGCAACGTGCTTTCCCGCCGGCCCTCGACAATCCTCCGCGCGCTGCTGCACGGGCGCAAATCGGTGGCCGACGGTTTTGAAAACGAGTTCCGCCCCATCTTCCTCACGAGCACTACCGGCCGCAGCGCCGACCCCGTGCCGTTCCTCTACACGAACCACGACCTCGCGAATCTCCAGCTCGCGGGCGAGCGCGTCTTCGGCGTGTGCGGCGCGCGGCGCGAGGACAAGCTGCTGAACATGTTCCCCTACGCGCCGCACCTGGCCTTCTGGCTCACGCACTACGGCAGCACCAGCTTCGGCGTGTTCACCGCCAGCACCGGCGGCGGCAAGGTCATGGGCACCGAGGGCCAGCTTCGCTTTCTCCGCAAGATTCGCCCCGACGTGCTCATCGGGATGCCGACCTTCGTTTATCACGTTCTGCATCAAGCGGCGGAGGAAGGCGTGCGCTGCGAAAACCTCCGTCGCATCGTGCTCGGCGGCGAGAAGGTGCCCGACGGCATGAGGCTGAAGCTCCGCAATCTCGCCCTCGAACTCGGCGCGCGCGAGCTCGACGTGGTCACGACTTACGGCTTCACCGAGGCAAAGATGGCCTTCGCCGAATGCCCCGTCCCCGTGGACGAGCCCTCCTCCGGCTACCATCTCTATCCCGACCTCGGCGTCGTCGAAGTCGTGGACCCGAAGACCGGCGACCCGGTGCCCAACGGCCAACCCGGCGAGATTGTGTTCACTCCGCTCGATTCGCGCGGGACGGTCATCCTGCGCTACCGCACGGGCGATTACATTGACGGCGGCCTGACTTACGAGGCCTGCCCGCACTGCGGCCGCCAGGTTCCGCGCCTCGTCGGGAAAATCTCCCGCAGCTCCGCGTTCAAGGAGGTGCAGCTCGACAAAATCAAGGGCACGCTCGTGGACTTCAACGAGCTGGAGCACGTCCTCGACGACGCCCCGAACGTCGGCGCGTGGCAAATCGAACTCCGCAAGCTCCACGACGACCCGCTCGAAGTGGACGAGCTGGTCCTGCACGTCCAGAAAATCAACGGCGCCGACGACGACCATCTCATCCACGACCTCCGCGCCCGCCTCACCACGCGCTGCGAAATCTCCCCGAACCGTATCGAGTTCCACAACGCCGAGAAAATGCGCGACCTCCAAGGCGTCGGCGTGCAGCTCAAGGAACAAAAGCTCGTGGACCATCGCCCCAAGGCCCCTGTAGCGGCGGTCTGCGACCGCCGTCCCGAGGCCACCACCGCGAAGGAGGCCGCATGAGCGCCCGTGTCTTCATCCCATTAGGACCCGGCTTCAGCCGGGTGTTCTCGCCCGCCGCGAGGGCGAACCGTTTCAACGGTTTGCCCGTCCGCCGGGCGGAAACCGTTGAAACAGTTCCCGCCTCGATTCCCGTCGCTCACACCTGGCTAAAGCCATGTGCTAATGTGAAGCGCCTCGCCCTCCCGAGCCGCCTTTATCCGTGTCATCCGCGTCATCCGCGGGCAACCTCCTCGGCACCATGACCACTCCTCGCCTCGTCATTGTGGACGGCATCCGCACGCCGTTCTGCAAAATGGGCTCCGACCTCGCCGCGCTCGGCGCGGACGAACTTGGCCGCATCGCCACCCAAGCCCTCCTCACGCGCACTGGCCTCGACCCCGCGCTCATTGATGAGGTCATCTTCGGCTGTGTCGGTCAGCCCGCCGATGCCGCCAACGTCGCGCGCGTCATCGCCCTGCGCGCCGGCATCCCCGAGCACGTCCCCGCCATCACCGTGCATCGCAACTGCGCCTCCGGCATGGAAGCGCTCACACAGGCTTACGAGAAGATGACCGCCGGTCGCGGCTCCATCTTCCTCGTCGGCGGCGCGGAGAGCATGAGCAACTACCCGCTGCTCTACACGAAGACGGCGGCGGAAAAGCTCGGCAAGCTCGGCCGCGCAAAATCCTTCGGTGAAAAACTCGCCGCCCTCGCCGCGTTCCGTCTCGCCGACTTCAAGCCCCGCATCACACTCCAACTCGGCCTCACCGACCCCGTCTGTGGCATGGGCATGGGCGACACCGCCGAGCTGCTCGCCCGGGAGTCCGGCCTCAGTCGCGAGGAGCAAGACGCCTTCGCACTCGAATCCCACAAACGCGCCGCCGCCGCGAAGGCCAAGTTCGCCGAGGAGATTTGCCCCGTCTTCCCCACGCTGGCTTCGGGTAAGAGCACCAAGCCCGTCACCGCCGACAACGGCGTGCGCGAATCGCAAACGATGGAAGCCCTCGCGAAACTCCGCCCCGTCTTCGACCGCCGCCACGGCACCGTCACCGCCGGCAACTCCTCGCAAATTACCGACGGCGCGGTCGCCCTGCTCGTGATGACCGAGGAGCGCGCCGCCGAGCTGGGCTTCACGCCCATCGGCGCGTTGCTCGGCTACGCTTACGCCGGCTGCGACCCGTCGCGCATGGGCCTTGGTCCCGTCTTTGCCATTGCGAAGGCCGAGGAGAAGACTGGCCTCGCCGTGAACTACGCGGACCTCGTCGAAATCAACGAGGCCTTCGCCTCACAGACGCTCGCGGTGCTCAAGTGCTGCGAGTCCGAGAAGTTCGCGAAGAAGATGCTGGGCCGCGCGTATCCCGTTGGCGAAATCCGCCGCGACCGCCTCAACGTGAACGGCGGGGCCATCGCACTCGGCCACCCCGTCGGAGCGAGTGGCGCGCGCCTCGTGCTGACGAGCCTGAAAGAACTCAAACGACGAACCCAAAAACGCGCGCTTGTGACCGTCTGCGTCGGCGGCGGCCAGGGCGCGGCCATCTGGCTGGAGGCGCTATGAGCACTGCAACCCTAGTTGCACCAGAGCAACTCAAACTCGACGTGATGAACGCACCTCAATCTCCAACCGCGCCGCGCGAGTTCAAGAACCTCCGCCGCGAAGTCACCGCCGACGCCATTACCGTCCTCACCTTCGACCGGCCCGACTCCGCCGCGAACATCTTCGACCGCGCCACGTTGGAGGAACTCAACGCCCACCTCGACGCCATCGAGCGCGACTCCACCTTGCGCGGCGTCGTGCTCGTCAGCGCGAAGCCTGGCATCTTCATCGCCGGCGCGGACCTGCACTCGCTCTCCACCGCGCCGATGAACGCGCTGCGCGACATCGTTGAGTTCGGCCAGCGCGTGTTCAGCCGGCTCGCCGCGCTGCCGCTGCCGACGGCCGCCGCGATTCACGGCGCGGCCCTTGGCGGCGGTTTCGAGGTCTGCCTCGCTTGCGACTTCCGCTTCGCCACGCCGGACAAGGCCACGAAGCTCGGCTTGCCTGAAGTGCAGCTCGGCATCCTGCCCGCGTGGGGCGGCAGCACGCGGCTTCCGCATCTCATCGGCCTGCCCAAGGCCCTCGACCTCATCCTCGCCGGCAAGACGGTCGCCGCGAAACAGGCGCTGAAACTCGGCATGGTGGACGACCTGGTGCCACACGAGAGCCTGCTTGCCGTCGCCCTGGCGAAGGTCGCGAAGGCCGGTCGCAAGCCGCGTCGCGCGGTGCCGTTTGCTGTGAAGGCCATGAACAACGTCATCGCGGGCAACCTCATTTCCATGCTCACGCAGCCGAAGCTCTTCAAGAAGACGCGTGGCCATTACCCCGCTGTGCTCAAGGCGCTCGAACTCGTGACGCTCGGCGTGGGTCGCTCGGAGGAGCGCGCATTGAAGTTGGAAGCCGACGCGATTTGCCAGCTCGCCCAGACCGAGGCGGCGAAGAACTTGATTCGCATCTTCTTCCTCCAAGAGCGGGCGAAGAAACTGACCTTCGACGGAGGCACCTGGAAGTCGTCACCTCCTCAGCGAGTCGAGCGCGCCGCCGTCATCGGCGCGGGTGTGATGGGCGGAGGCATCGCCCAATGGCTTGCTGCGCACGGCGTCTCCGTGCTGCTCCGCGACATTAACACCGACGCCGTCGCGCGCGGCATGGCGGGTGTCGCCAAGCTCTTCGCCGATGGCACCAAGCGCCGCACGTTCACGCCGGTCGAGGCGCGTGCGGCGATGGACAGGATTTCTCCGGTCCTTGACCTGCCTTCACTCCGCCGCGCGGATGTCATCATCGAGGCCGCCGTGGAGAAGATGGAGTTGAAGAAAGACATCTTCCGCAAGCTGGAGCAGCTCGCCGGTCCGGACACGATTCTCGCCACAAACACCTCAGCTCTCTCCGTCACCGAGCTGGCTGAGAGCCTCACCGCTCGCGAGCGCGTTGTGGGCATCCACTTCTTCAACCCAGTGCATCGGATGCAGCTCGTCGAGGTCATCCACACGCCGCGCACAGATGCGGAGGTCGTGCGGCGCGCGCTGCGCTTCGTGCAGGCGATGGGCAAGCTGCCCGTGCTCGTGAAGGACAGCCCCGGCTTCGTCGTGAACCGCGTGCTGATGCCGTATCTCGTCGAGGCGGCGCGGCTCTTCGAAGCCGGCGCGGAGGTCTCCGATATCGACGAGGCGATGCTGGATTTCGGGATGCCGATGGGCCCGCTGCGCCTCGTGGACGAGGTCGGCACGGACGTTTCACTGCACGTGGCCGAGACGCTCGCGAGCCACTACCACCGGCGGATGGCCGTGCCGGAAGTGCTCGGCAAGCTCGTGAAGGGTGGCCATCTCGGGCGGAAGTCGGGCGATGGTTTTTATCTCCATCAAGGCACGGAAGCCTCCGTGGGCGAGGCCGCCGAGCGCTTCGTGAAGGACGACTCCGCCGCGAACCTTGACCGCACAGACCTTACGCTCCGCATGGTCCTGCTCATGGTCAACGAGGCCGCGCGGTGCGTGGAGGAAGGCATCGTGAGCGGCCCCGAGGACGTGGACTTCGCGATGATTATGGGCGCGGGCTTCGCGCCGTTCCGCGGCGGCCCGCTGCGTCACGCGGACACGCTGGGCCTCGCGAACATCGTGCGCGCGATGAACGAGCTGGTGGACGAAGGCGAGGAGCGCTTCGCCCCGTGCGGGCTGCTGAAAGATTTGGCTGCGAAAGACGGCAAACTGTATCCCGAGAAAGGAGTGTTGATATGAAAACGCTCGAACCTCCCACCATGGAAACACGCCCCACGCCCCACAGTGACGACGCCGCGCAAGTCATCGACACCTCGAAGATGAACGCCGGCCAGCGCGCCGCGCTGGAGATGACCGAGTCCGCGCGCGATGCCGCGTCCGAGAAGGGCAGCTTCGCCGCGAACCTCTTCATGGGCCGCTACGAGCTGGACCGACTGCTGCCGTTCCCCGCGCAATCGCACGAGGACCGCGACCAGGGCGATGCCTTCCTCGCGCGGCTGGAGTCGTTTCTCCGCGCCAACGTGGACCCAGACGAGATTGACCGCACGGGAGAGATTCCCGACGAGGTCATCGAAGGCTTGGCGAAGATGGGTGCGTTCGGCATCAAGATTTCGCCACAGCTTGGCGGCCTCGGGCTTTCGCAGACGAATTACTGCCGCGTCGCTGTGCTGCTCGGCAGTTATTGCAGCAACCTCGCCGCGCTCGTCTCCGCTCACCAAAGCATCGGCGTGCCGCAGCCGCTGATTCTCTTTGGCACCGACGAGCAGAAGGCGAAGTGGCTGCCGCGCTGCGCGAAGGGCGAGATTTCCGCCTTCGCGCTCACCGAGCCGGGCGTCGGCTCCGACCCCGCGACGCTTCAGACGCGCGCGGAGCCAACGCCCGACGGCCAGCACTTCGTTATCAACGGCGAGAAGCTCTGGTGCACGAATGGTTTGAAGGCGGGCGTGCTCGTCGTGATGGCGCAGACGCCGCCAAAGCTTGTGAACGGCAAGGAACGCAAACAGGTCACGGCGTTCATCGTGAACATGGACACGCCGGGCATCGAAATCGCGCACCGCTGCCGCTTCATGGGCTTGCGCGCGCTCTACAACGGCGTGGTGCGCTTCACTGACGTGCAGGTGCCGCGCGCGAACATCATCCTCGGCGAGGGCAAGGGCCTGAAGGTCGCGCTCTCCACGCTGAACACGGGTCGGCTCACGTTGCCCGCCGCCTGCACCGGGCTGGCAAAGCGTTGCCTCGCCGTCAGCCGCAAGTGGTCCGCCGAGCGCGTGCAGTGGGGCGCGCCCATCGGCAAGCACGCCGCCATCGCCGACAAGCTCGGGCGCATGGCCGCGAACATCTTCGCGATGGAGGCGATGACGCTCTACACCGCGAGCCTCGTGGACCGCGACAAGAAGGCCGACATCCGCCTCGAAGCCGCGATGTGCAAGCTCTGGGGCAGCGAGCGCGC
>JBEBFV010000320.1:0-7497 GCA_040081795.1 Limisphaerales bacterium
CTGTGGCGGTAGCCGGTGGCGAGGAGCGCCTGCGGAAGCGAGTAGGGGTTGCTCAAATTGCCGGGGCGGAACGTGACGATTTCCTGCCCGCCAAATTTCCCCAGCAGGAACTTGCTCGCGCGCAGCTCGCCGAGAACCGAGCCGCCGAGGGTGAGAATGGGCGTGCGGACGAACGGCTGGTAGTCCGGGTAGCTCTCCGTGCCGGTGCCCAGCAGGAACTTGGCGAAGTTCAGCGAGTGGCAGACGGTGTGGCTGGCCAGCTCGTGGCCGAGCGCGCGAAGGCGCTGCAGGATGGGTGGCGCGGTGTCGTTGAAGAATGCCACGTCGTTGAAGTCGCGGAGGTATTTCACCTGGACGAAGTAAGTCGCGCGCACGCCGACGCTCGCCTCGAACTCGGCGTAGGCCAGCGCGTTCGTCAGCGAGCGGGCGTAATCCACGTCGTGCGTGATGAGCACCGGCAGTTGCCGGCCGAATGGCACCGAACCCAGCGTGACCGGCGCGGGCGCGGTGGCGCGGTAGAGTTCCTTGAAGAGCCGCAGCAGGACGTCGAGCGACGGCTCAAACTGGTTCACATACGAGCGCGCGATGCCTTCCTCGCGGTTGTTGTGGCCGAGCAGAAGCAGGTAGCCGGGGTCGAAGCCCAGCGCACAGGCGTAGCCGGCTTCCCAGGGACGCAGGAGAATCGCGGCGGTGCCGTCCTCATACACCGCCAGCGGCGGCACGGCGGGCTGGGTGTAATGATGCTTGCCCGCGATGGCGGCGGGGTTCCTCGGCTCGGCCACGCGGATGACCCGCTCGCGCGCGTGCGTGAAGCCCGCCGTGAGCGGGTGCTGCGCAGGGAAGCCGATTTCGTAGTGCTGCTGCGAAGGAACGGCCTGCTCGAAACCAAAAGTGTTTTCCAAGCCGCCACCGAGGACATTCGCCGCGATGAGCGTGCCGCCCGTGCGCGGGTGCGCGGCGAGCGCACGAAGCTCCGGCGCGGTCAGCACCGCGCCGGACAAGCGCGGATAGGCGAACACGACGCGATGCGTGAGCGCCTGCGCGGTGTTCGTGGTCAGCAGGAATGGCACGCCGATGCTCCGCAGCCCGTGCGCAAGGCCGAGCCAGGCGGAGTCGGTATCAGTGAGCAGGATGGCGAGGCGGTTCGTGCCGCCGGCGCTGTATCGTCGCCAGTCAGTGGGCGTGGGCGGGAGGATTCGTGAGACGTTTGTCGGGCCTTGCACGCCGGGGAAGCGGTGCATCTCGACGGGAGGAGCCGTGGTTGGTGACGCCGCTCTTTTCTCAACGGGGAGCGGTGACGCAGCAGGCGGCGGTTTCTCCGCCGGCTTGAAGGCCTGCTTCGCCACCCACACGAGGAGCGCCAGCGCGACCGCGCCAGCGAACGGGAAGTAAAACCAGTTCCGTTTCACGCGGTGGCGGGCGGAGTTGGCGGGACGGTGTCGGGCACGCGGAGTTTGTTAGCACACGATGCCGGGAAGCGTCGAGCCGCTCGGAAAGCCCGGTGAACTTTGTTGCTGAAAATGCGCGGCAGGTTGGTAGCGTCCCGCCGTCAAACCGCCCGCGTCATCCATGCGCCAGACCGCCCTCATCATCGCTTCGCTGCTTCTCACGGCGCTCGCCGCAGCCGCGCAGGGCACTGCGTCCGTCGAGGGCACGGTCACGCTGCCCAAGCCGCCGACGCAGGTGAAGATCAATCCGCGCTATGCGGCCCAGGCCGGGGCGTTGCTCCCGCCGGAGCCGCCAACGGCCGTGGTCTTCCTCGAAGGCGCGCCGCTGCCCGCCGACGACAAGCCCGCGACGAACGTCGTGCAGGTCGTGCAGAAGGGAATGCAGTTCGGCCCGGGGCTGATCGCGGTGCGCAAGGGCACGCGCGTCGAGTTCCCGAACGGCGATGACTTTTACCACAACGTCTTCTCCTACTCGAAGGCCAAGCGGTTCGACCTCGGGCGCTTCCTGAAGGACGAGAAACCCGCCGCCGTGACCTTCGACCAGCCGGGCGTGGTGAAGCTCTACTGCGAAATCCACGAGCACATGCGCGGCTCGGTCGTCGTGCTGGACACGCCGTGGTTCGTGAAGACGGACACGAACGGCGTGTATCGCCTGACCGGTTTGCCCGCCGGCCAGTTCAAGCTGAAGGCGTGGATTGACGACAAGATTTCCTTCGAGCAGCCGGTGGACTTGAAGCCGGGTGCCACGGCGCGTGTCAACTTCCCCGGCCCTTAGCCTCCATGCCGCGCCTCAGCTTCCGTTTCAAGCTCCTCTTCGCGATGATGCTCGTCGTGGGCGGCGTGTCTGGCGTGACCCTTTTTCTCACACAGCAGCGGGTGCAGGACGCCTACGAGAAGCTCTTCAAGGACAAGCTCCGCACAGAGCTGACGAACCTGCCCGACGCGCAGGAGGCCCGGCTCCGAAGCTTCCGCGAGAAGTGCAGCGAGCTGGCGAAGTCAGTGCGCGTGCAGGTCGCGCTGCGCGATGCGGACGAGAATCTTTACACACGGACGCAGGATGATCTGCGCAGCATCCTGAGCGAGGACTACAGCGAGGGTGTGAAGGAGGCGGCGGAACGCCTCGCCGCCGAGGCCGGGCTGCCCACGCCGCCGTTGCTTCCGCTGGGCAAGGGGCCGCGCAAGCAGCCGGCCAACCCCCTCGCGTCGGAACTGGCCCGGGTGGTTGAAGCCCAGCGACGCAAGGGGCTCCGTCCGGGAATGACCCCGTTCCGCCCGACAACCGCGATCTTCTTCGGCTTCTTCGATGCGAAGGGCAGCCTGATTGCGCCGCCGTCGGGGCCGAAGTTCAACCTCGCGCAGTTCCTGAAGCAGGCCCGCTTCCGCCAGCAGATGGAGCAGATCGGAAGGGTGATCCCCAACTTGACTGAGCAGCAGGTGGGCTACCTCGACCCTGACATTGACCCGGCCCGGCCGCGCCTGTTGGAGATCATCGTGACGCCGATGATTGACGCCGTCTCGTCCGAGCTGATCGGAGCTCTCGTGCTCGGTTTTCCCTACGCCGACACGGAGCAGGTGATAAGCGAGGTGAGCGACATCAAGAACGGCACCTGGCTCGAGGGTCGGCTCTACACCAAGACCATTGATGATGCCGTGCGGAAAGACGTGGCCGCCCGATTGCCGGCGGAAATCAGCCAGCACCCCGACCCGCGCGAGGACCTGATGATTGACGTGATGAGCATCCCGCACCGCATCTACTACACGCCGC
Organism: Limisphaerales bacterium; assembly: GCA_040081795.1. GTDB lineage: Bacteria > Verrucomicrobiota > Verrucomicrobiia > Limisphaerales > SXTU01 > SXTU01. Next base: position 3,214 of record JBEBFV010000320.1, read on the forward strand.
TGAACCCCGGCTCCATGCTGCCGCTGGCCTACAAGATCGGCCTCTACTCGTGGGAGAGCGCGCTTCGCGCGCAGGAGGATTTGCGGTTCGCGATCCTGCGCTTCAGCGGGCTGGCGTTGGTGGGCGCGCTCATCGTGAGCTTGTTTCTCGCGCACGGGCTTTCCGTCCCCATCCGCGAGCTGGTGGGCGGCACCGAGCAGATCAGCAAGGGCAACTTCGCCGTGCAGGTGCCCGTGCGCGGGCGCGACGACATGGGCCAGCTCGCACAGTCCTTCAACGAGATGGCCGCCGGCCTCGCGCTCAAGGAGAAGTATCACTCCATCCTCCACACGATCGCCGACAAGGACGTCGCGCAGCAGCTCCTCGACGGCAAGATCGCGCTCGGCGGCGAGCTGCGCGAAACCACCGTGATGTTCTGCGACATCCGCGGCTTCACCGCGCTCACGCAGAACATGGACCCCACCGAGGTCATCACGATGCTCAACGCGCACATGACCGTGCTCACCAAGATCGTCACACAGCACCACGGTGTCGTGGACAAGTTCATCGGCGATTCCATCATGGCTCTCTTCGGCGCACCCAAGAGCTACGGCAACGACGCGCTCAACGCCGTCCGTTGCGCTCAACAGATGATGGCCGCCCGCGCCAAGCTCAACGAAACCTCCCGCTATCACCTCGAAATCGGCATCGGGCTGGCCAGCGGCCAGGTGCTCGCCGGCAACATGGGTTCCGCCGACCGCTCGAACTACACCGTGCTCGGCGAGCGCGTGAATCTCGCCGCGCGCCTGTGCAGCGTTGCGGCGCCCGGCGAGATCGTCCTCGGCCCCGCCACGCGCGAGCAGCTCGGCGACCTCATCACCGTCGAGCAGATGGACCCGCTCCAGCTCAAGGGTTTCAGCGAAAGCGTCGTGGCGTTCAAGCTGGTCGAGGTGCGCACGGAACCGCAGACTGCCGCCCAGCCTGCATGAAAACTTTTTCGTCAACCGCGCTCGTGCTGCTGCTCGCTGCTTCGCATTGGGCATCCGCACAGGAATCGTTGCTCCAGCGGCTCGACGACACGCTGAGCTATCAGTCACCGGGCGGAATCTTCCGCTCTGATCTCAGCGGGCTACTGGATGTCGAGGGCTACTTCATTGACCACCGCCCGCCTGGCCTGCTCTTCGGAAACCAAGACCTGTTCAACCCGCGCCTCTCGCTCTTCCTCGACACGCATCTCGGCTCGCAGTTCTACAGCCTCGTGCAATTCCGCGCCGACCGTGGCTTCGACCCGCGCTCGATGCCCGACGGCGATGCGCGCTTCGACGAATACCTCCTGCGCTGGACGCCGTGGGAGGACGGGCGGCTGAACTTGCAGGCCGGCAAGTTCGCCACCGTCTTCGGTAAGTGGGTGCAGCGCCACGACTCGTGGCAAAACCCTTTCATCACCGCGCCGCTGGCCTACGAGAACGTCACCACCATCACCGACCAGGCCGCGCCCGGCACCCGCGCGGCGTTTCTGGGCCGGCGCAGCGTCGCTGACACGAAGGCCACTTGGCTGCCGGTCGTCTGGGGCCCGGCTTACACCAGCGGCGCGAGCGTCTTCGGCCAGTTGGGCAAGTTCGATTACGCCTTCGAGTTCAAGAACGCCTCGATCTCCTCGCGCCCGACCGCTTGGGACGCGCAGGACTTGGGCTGGGAAAACCCGACCGTCTCCGCACGCCTCGCACACACGCCGAACGCCGCGTGGAACTACGGTGTCTCCGCCAGCCACGGCGCGTATCTGCTCCCAGCCGCAGACGCAACGGTGCCGGGCGGCTATGGTCGCAACAGCTACCGGCAGACGACCCTCGGCACGGACCTCTCGTGGTCGCACCACGGCTGGCAGGTCTGGGGCGAGGCGATGGTCGCGCGCTTTCAGGTCCCGAATGTCGGCAACGCAGACACGTTCACCTACTTCGTCGAGACCAAATACAAGTTCACCCCGAACCTCTTCGCAGCCGTCCGCTGGAACCAGCAACTCTTCGACACGGTGCCGGACGGGGCGGGCGGGGCGCAGCATTGGGACCGGAATATCTTCCGCGTGGACACCGCGCTGGGCTACCGCTTCACTCGCCACCTGCAAGGGAAGCTGCAATACAGTCTTTCGCACGAAAATGGCCCGGTTCAGCAGGGCGAGCAGCTTTTGGCGGCGCAACTGACGGTAAAGTTCTGAAAACGGAGGCAGCTCAGGGCAGCCCTTCAGCCCTTTCTTGCGCTCGTGACGAGGGCAGAAGCTCGGTTATTTGTGCTTGGGTTCGGCCTCCGGTTTCGTCAGAGTATGCGACGAAAGATAAATTATGGCTCGAACACAAATGACCTGGCAGCAGATCAACTGGTATAACACGGTGTTCCTTCTGGGCACGGCGATCCTCACGTTGACGGCGGTGCCCGTTTACCTGTGGCACTCGGGACTCTCGTGGTTCAACGCAGGCCTATTCCTCCTCTTCTTCATCCTCACGGGCCTGAGCATCACGCTGGGCTACCATCGCCTATTCTCCCACCACGCCTTCCAAGCGGCCTGGCCGGTCCGGCTGGTCACGCTCATCTTCGGCGCGGCGGCCTTCGAGAACTCCGCGCTGACCTGGTGCGATGACCACCGGCGGCATCACAAGCACACCGACCACGAGGAGGATCCCTACGACATCTCGAAGGGCTTCTTTCACGCGCACATGGGCTGGATCATGTTCAAGCTCGGCGAACCGCCGACCTTCGCCAGCGTGCCGGACCTCGAGCGCGACCCGCTCGTGCGTTGGCAGCACAAGTATTACGTCGTGATCGGGCTGCTCGCGGGTTTCGTATTGCCTGCGGTTCTCGGCTGGTTCTGGGGAGGCGCGGATGCCGCGCTCGGCGCGTTTCTCATCGCCGGTGTCGCGCGCACGGTGTTCGTCCACCACTCGACGTTCTTCATCAACTCCCTCTGCCACACGATGGGCAAGCAGCCCTACTCCGACCGCTGCACCGCGCGCGACCACTGGCTCATGGCGTTCTTCACCTTTGGCGAGGGCTACCACAACTTCCACCACGCCTTCCAACACGACTACCGCAACGGCGTGAAGGCCTGGCAGTTCGACCCGACCAAGTGGTCCATCTGGCTGCTCTCAAAGGTCGGCATGGCCTCGCAGCTCCGCCGCGTGCCCGACGAGCGCATCCGCCACGCCGAGATCACCGAGCAGCAACGCCAGTTGGCCATGAAGATGGCCGCCCTGCCCGCCGCGCAGCTCGCTCCGGTGCGGGCGCAGGTGGAGGCCGTGCAGGCCCGTCTCCACGAGGCCTTCGAGCGCTGGGAAAAGCTCGAGATCGAATACCGGCGCGCGATGGAAAAGAAGATCGAGGCCTCCCGCGAAAAGGTTGCGCAGCTCACCCACGACTTCCGCGAGGCCCGTGAGAAGCTCGTCGTCGCCTTCCACGAGTGGGAGCAAACGCATTCCTCCGCGCTCTCCACGATGCTTGCGGGCGCGTAGTTCCAATCTGAAAAGCAAACGGGCGGCGAAGCTCAACTTCGCCGCCCGTTTTGTTTGTAGCGGCGCTCTGTGAGCGCCGTCGTTGCCAGGCCCGGCGGTCACAGACCGCCGCCATAGTCCCTACTTCGCCTGCTTCACCTTCACCCACTTGCCGGACTTGCCGGAGGACAGCACCGCGTCCACGACGTAGTCCGTCGCGAGGCCGTCCTTGAAGTCCGGCTTCGCGGACTTGCCGGCTTCGAGGCCCTTGACGAACTCCACGACCGCGTGGACGAAGCTGTGCTCGTAGCCGAGCTGGAGGCCGGGCACCCACCACTTGCCGCAGTAGGGATGATCGCCGTCGCTGACGTGGACGCTCTTCCAGCCGCGCTCGGTGCCGACATCCTTGTGGTCATAGATCGAGAGGCGATGCAGGTCATGCAGGTCCCACTTCAGGCTCATGTGCTCGCCGTTGATCTCGAACGTGTAGAGCGCCTTGTGGCCGCGCGCGTAGCGGGTGGACTCGAACAGCCCGAGCGAGCCGTTGTTGAAGCGGCACATGAACGCGCACGCGTCGTCAATGCTCACCTTCTCCACCTTGCCAGTCAGCGTGTGCTTGCGCTCCTTGATGAACGTCTCCGTCATCGCGCTCACGTTCTTGATTCCGCCGTTGAGCCACATCGCCGTGTCAATGCAGTGCGCGAGCAAGTCTCCTGTGACGCCGCTGCCGGAGACCTTCGCATCGAGCCGCCACAGGCCCGTGCCGCCCTGCGGAAGCTCAGGATTGATCGTCCAGTCCTGGAGGAAATTCGCGCGGTAGTGGAAG
>JBEBFV010000021.1:0-26178 GCA_040081795.1 Limisphaerales bacterium
CCCTCACCCCAGCCCTCTCCCCCGATGGGGGAGAGGGAGAAGTCACTTCACCGTGAGCACCGTGTAGTTCTTCTTCCCCTTCCGCAGCAGGATGTGTTTGCCGAAGAGGAGGTCTGAGGTCGTGAGCGCGCGCTGCGGGTTGGTCTCGCGGACGTTGTTCACGTAGATGCCGCCGCCTTCCACGTCTTTGCGCGCCTGGCCTTTGCTTGGGCAGAGGCCGGCGTGGACGAGGGCTTCGGTGAGCAATATCCCTGCACCATCAAGCCTGGCCCTCTCGGCTTCTCGTGTTGGAACCTCACCAACGATGTCAGCAAAATCATCCGCCGTGATCTTTTCCACACTGCCTCCGAAAAGAACATCGCTGGACACCTGTGCTTGAACCAAGGCTTGCTCGCCGTGAACCAAGTCTGTCACCTCGTTCGCGAGTGCCTTATGTGCCCAACGCGAGGCAGGGTTCTCGTTATGCTTGGCTTCCAAGCGTTCGATCTCCTCCTTTGGAAGGAAGGTGAAGTATTTCAGGTAGCGGACCACGTCGCGGTCATCCGTGTTGATCCAGAACTGGTAGAAGCGATAGACGCTGGTCTTCTTCGCATCCAGCCAGATGGTGCCCGCCTCGGTCTTGCCGAACTTCGTGCCGTCGGCCTTGGTGATGAGCGGGAGCGTGAGGCCCCACGCGGGGCGCGCGAGCTTCTTGCGGATGAGGTCGGTCCCGGCGGTGATGTTGCCCCACTGGTCGGAGCCGCCGATTTGCAGGTCGCAGCCGTGGTCGCGAGAGAGGATGTAAAAGTCAAAGGCCTGGAGGAGCATGTAGCTGAACTCGGTGTAGCTGATGCCCGCCTCGCGGTCCTCCATGCGCGCGCGGACGGATTCCTTGGCGACCATCATGTTGACCGAGAAATGCTTTCCGATGTCGCGGAGGAAATCGAGGAACGAGACGCCGGCGGTCCAGTCGGCGTTGTCCACGAGCGAGGCACGGTTGGGCTGGACATCGAAGTCGAGCAAGCGCGCGAGCTGCGGGCGCACGGCCTCGACGTTCGCGTTGATCTGATCCTTCGTGAGGAGCTGGCGCTCGGCGGTCTTGCCGCTGGGATCGCCGATGCTGCCGGTCGCGCCGCCCGCGACGGCGATGGGGCAATGCCCGGCGTTTTGGAACCGCCGCAGCGCGAGCAGCGGCACGAGCGAGCCGACGTGCAGCGAGTCCGCCGTGGGGTCGAAGCCGCAGTAGAGCGTGACCGGGCGGACAGCGAGCTGCCGCTGCAATTCCGCCGCGTCCGTGCAATCGGAGACGAGACCGCGCCACTGCAATTCTTCGTAGATGTTCATCGAGCGCGGGAGTTATCGCGGCATGGGGAAGGCGGCTCAAGGGGAAAGTCCGGGAGAGTCCGGCGTTCGCCAGCAGATGGGAAGGCGGAGTGGCATGCTTCAACGCAAAGACGCGGAGGACGCAAAGACACGCGGAGAAACAGGTGGTTTGCCTTCCTCTGCGCCTCTCTGCGTCCTCCGCGTCTTTGCGTTGAACGGGAGCCGTCCGTGGTAGGCTGACTGCCCGGCCTGAAACCCCGCACCACGAAACGCGTCTGTGCATGCACTCGATTGCGAACTAGCCTTGCCACCCTGAACTCCGCGAACCGCCGCCTGCTTTCTCTCGCCGCCGTCTGGCTGGCGTTTGGCGGCGCGTTGCGCGCAGCGCCAGCCAGCTTCCAGACCGATGTTGCAGCGGTGATCTCCAAGGCCGGCTGCAATCTCGGCACCTGCCACGGCAACGCGACTGGCAAGGGCGGGTTCAAGCTCTCCTTGCGCGGCGGCGATCCTAACTACGACTTCGCGGCACTGGTGCAGGATCAGTTCGGAAGGCGCGTGAACATCACTTCGCCGGAGGAAAGCCTTTTGCTGCTCAAGGCCACGCAGGCCATCGCGCACGAAGGCGGAAAGCGCTTCGACAAGGACTCGTGGGAGTATCGCACGCTGCGGGAATGGCTCACGGCCGGAGCAAAGCGTGAGTCGCCCGGCGCGCAGACGCTCACGAAGCTGGAGGTCACGCCGCGCGAGCAGGTGCTCATCGAGCCGGCCAGCTCGGTGGAGGTGAAGGTCACGGCGAAGTTCTCCGACGGCTCGGCTCGCGACGTGACGAAGATCGCGTGCTACGAAGTGGTGAACGTGGCCGTGGCCGATGTCTCCACTCACGGTCGAGTGACGCGCAAGGAGTCGGGCGAGACGACGATGCTCGTGCGCTTCCTGCACTTGCAGGAGCCGGTGCGGGTGGCGTTCGTGCCCGCGCGGCCGGGCTACAAGTGGGCCGGCGCGCAGCCGCACAACTTCGTGGATGAACAGGTCTTCGCGAAGCTCCAGACGCTGCGGATGAACCCGAGTGCGCTGGCCAGCGATGAAGTTTTCCTCCGCCGCGCGTATCTGGATTTGCTCGGCATCCTGCCAACGGCGGAAGAGGCAAGGAGGTTCGTAGCCGCTGGCAGGGACGCGCTGCCGCGCGTCCAGTCCGGAGCCAAGGGCGCGTCGAACAAAGCCGCGCAGCAGCGCGGCCCTACCGACAAGCGCGCCGCGCTCATTGATGAACTGCTCGAACGCCCTGAGTTCGCCGACTTCTGGGCGCTCAAGTGGGCCGACCTCCTGCGCGTGGAGGAGAAGGCGCTCGACTCAAAGGGCGTGCAGGACTTCCACCGCTGGCTGCGTGCGAGCATCGCCAGCGGCAAGCCAATGGACCAGTTCGCCCGCGAGTTGATTGCCTCGCGCGGCAGCACCTACGCGAACCCGGAGGCGAATTTCTACCGCGCCAACCGCACGCCGGTCATCCGCGCGGAGGCGGCGGCGCAGGTCTTCCTCGGCACGCGGCTCCAGTGCGCGCAGTGCCACAATCACCCGTTCGACCGCTGGACGCAGGACGATTACTACGACTGGGCCGCGCTCTTCGCGCGCGTGGACTACAAGATTTTGAGGAACGACCGGCGCGACAAGAACGACAAGCACGAGTTCGTCGGTGAGCAGATTGTCTATCTCTCGCGCAAGGGCAGCGTGACGAACCCGCGCACGGAGAAGAGCGCCGAGCCGCGCTTCCTCGGCGCGGCGAAGATGGACTTCGACAAGCAGGACGAGCTGGAGGCGCTGGCGGTGTGGATGACCCGGCCGGATAATCCGCTCTTTGCGCGAGCGCAGGTCAACCGAATCTGGTTCCACCTGATGGGCCGCGGCATCGTGGACCCGATTGATGACTTCCGCGCGACGAACCCGGCGTCGCACCCTGCGCTGCTGGCGGCGTTGTCCGCCGAGTTCGTGAAGAGCGGCTTCAGCCTCAAGCACGTCATCCGCCTCGTGATGAACTCGCGCGCCTACCAGACCGCCAGCGAGCCGAACGACACGAACGCGGGCGACGAACTCAACTACGCGCGCGCGTCGGTGCGCCGGCTCACGGCGGAGCAGTTGTTCGACACGCTGCACCAGGTGACGGGCGTGACGCCGGAGTTCCGCAACTTCCCGGCCGGCACGCGCGCGGCTGAGCTGCCCGGGGCGCGGCTCGAAGGCCGGCGCGGCCGCCGCAGCCAGCTCTCGCCCGACGCGTTCATGTCCATCTTCGGCAAGCCGCCGCGCATCACCACCTGCGATTGCGAGCGCTCCGCCGAGACGACGATGGGCCAGGCCTTCCAGATGATTTCCGGCCCGGCGGTGAACGAGCTGCTCACGCAATCCGACAACCGCCTCGGCCCTATGCTCGAGGCCGTGAAGTCAAACCGCGACCTCGTGACCGAACTTTACTGGAGCGTCCTCACCCGCGCGCCGGGCGAGACGGAGCTGGCGAAGACCCGCGCGCACATCGAGCAGGCCAAGGACCGCCGCTCCGGCGCCGAGGACGTGTTGTGGGGGCTGGTGAACGCGAAGGAGTTTGTTTTGAGAAGGTAACCGGACACAGCAGCCAAACCGAAAACGGTCTCAAATGAAGCTCGTGGACTACATCATCATCGTGGCGTTTCTGGCCTGCTTGTTCCTCGCGTATGCTGGGCACCGCATCGTCGCAGTGTTGCTGCTGACGTTGGTGGTCGGGTTCGCCTCGTGGCGCTTTTGGGATCAGAGGCGGGCCAATGAATCGCTCCGAAGTTCCAGCGGAGACAATCTTCCTGACAATCGCGACAGCACCGGCGGCACCGATGGCGATTTCGGAGACAGCGGAGGATCGGGTGGTGGCGACGGAGGCGGTGATTAAGCTTTCCTTTCATTAGCACCCGGCTTCAGCCGGGTGTGACGCCCGCAAGGAAGATAAAACCGTTTCAACGGTTTCAGTCCGCCCGGCCAAACCGTTGAAACGGTTCGGCTCGCCTCTCACTTCGATCACCCGGCTGAAGCCGGGTGCTAATGAGAGTGCGGACTGAAACTTCACTCCACTTGCCGCGTCTGCTCACCAGTGCTAGACCATTGATGCAATGAACTCCGCCTGCACGCCTCACCTCGATTTCAAGATGACCCGCCGCCGCCTGCTGCAAGTCGGCGGCATGGGCATGTTCGGGATGTCGTTGCCCAAGCTGCTCGCCGCCGAGGCCAAGGCCGCGAAGAATCCGGTCGCGCGTGCGAAGTCCGTCATCTTCCTATTCCAATGGGGCGGGCCGAGCCATCTCGAGACCTTCGACATGAAGCCCGACGCGCCCGAGGGCATCCGCGGCCTGCACAAGCCCATGTCGTCGAGCGCCGACGGCATCCAGGTCAACTCGCTCCTCCCGCGCACCGCGAAGGTCATGGACAAGGTCACGCTGATCCGGTCCATGCATCACACGATGAAGAACCACAACTCGGCGGGCTACTACGCGCTCTCCGGGCACGCGCCGGCCACGGACGACCAGCGGCTCAAGGACTCCATTGACCTCTTCCCCGCCTACGGCTCCGTTGTGGACAAGCTCGCGCCGGGCAAGAATCCCGAGTTGCCCACCTTCGCCGCGTTTCCCTACACCATCGCGGACGGCTCCATCGTGCCCGCGCAGCACGCGAGCTTTCTCGGCAAGGTCCACGACCCGCTGCTCGTGCTGCGCGACCCGAGCGAGCCGGGCTTCGGGCTGCCGGAGTTGAGCCTGCCGGCAAATCTTTCGTTCGACCGGCTCGCGTCGCGTCGCGAGTTGCAGAAGGTGATTGATGCGCAGACGCGGCTGCTCGACTACTCCAGCGCCGCGCGCGGGCTGGATGCCTACTACGACAAGGCGCTCGCGATGCTCCACTCCACCAAGCTCCGCGAGGCCTTCAACCTCGAAGCCGAGCCCGCCCAACTCCGCGACGCCTACGGCCGCACGCCCTACGGCCAGGGCTGCCTGCTCGCGCGGCGGCTCGTGGAGACTGGCGTGAAGTTCGTGCAGGTTTATTTCTCCGAGAGCATCGGCGGACAGAGCACGGACAACGGTGGCTGGGACACGCACGGCTTCAACAACACGCGGATGTTTCCGATCATCGAGAAGCGCCACCTGCCCATCACCGACCAGACGCTGCCGACGTTCCTGAACGACATGGACTCACGCGGGCTGCTGAAGGACACGCTCGTCGTCTGGGTGGGTGAGTTCGGCCGCACGCCGCGCATCAACGCGAACATCAGCCGCGACCACTGGCCGCAGTGCTACACGGCGTTGCTGGCGGGGGCGGGAGTGAAGAAGGGTTTTGTCTATGGCGCGTCCGACAAGCACGGAGAGTATCCCGCCGACAAGCCCGTGAAACCCGACGACCTCGCGGCGACGATCTACCACCTCCTCGGGATTGATCCACACACCGAAGTCCGCGACACGCTCAACCGCCCCGTGCCCATCACCTACGGCAAGGCCATCACAGACGTGATGGTGTGATGCGTTCATTGCAGGCTCACGGTGACGGTCTTCCGGTCGTAAACCAGAGTGCGGCCAGCCGGCGGCTGCGGCGGCTTTGGGGTTCCGTAGGAAGCCGTGATCGCCTGCATTGTGTCCGGGGTGTAGCCTTGGTCCTGCGCCCATTTGCGAAGCACCCTGTTGTAGAGGTCTAGTTGTGCCTGGTAGGAACCGGACAGGGGGGGTGCATAAGGCTGTTTGGGGTCGTTCGAGCGGAAACGGCTTTCCACCGCCGGAGTAACCTCAGCGTCCGGTGGGGGCAGTGCGGCGGTGGCACCTGCCGCAGGTGCCGTTGCCGGCGCAGCCGCTTCCGGAGCAGGAGTGGTTGGCTCAACCGGACCTGCCGTGTCAGCCGGACCTGCGCCTGATTTTCTCCGGCAGCCCGAAAAGACCAGGAAGCCCGCCAAGACCAGGAAGAGTGCCTGTTTAATGAAGCTCATGTGGCTAAGGTGCAAGTGCCCTGATGGTGTTTACGTTGGTGATGTTCCAATACGACGTGGCCTCCACATGCCAGTCTCCGTAGATGACGGAGGCCTTCTTGCCGTGGCGCATGGTAAGGACTTTCGCGGTGTTGGCGAACCGCCCGTCCTCAATCCACTGGTTGCGGTTATCAGAGACCAGTCCGCTGGCGACCGGCCATTGCCCGCCTGCGGTGTCTGGCAAATACTCCCTCTGCCCGTCCGCCTGGTTTCCTTTCTCCTCGATCCATGCCCACTTGTCCGAGGGCCGCAGGATCTGCGCCGTGCGGAACTTGTTGATTTGCGTTCGAGCGACGTTGATGTGCGTGTGCATGCCTTGGTTTGGGGCATTTCCGCCGATCCCGTTGAACGCATAGGAGAAGGGATAGTTGGGCAGTCCGGAGTTGTAGGAGCCTGCAAATGGCCCGGTGTTAGGGCCACCGCGGTTGTTCCAAACCTTGTCTGTCGAACAGCGCAACAATGTGGAACCATTGGTCCTGAGAGAGTCATCCAACGGCTGAAGGTAAGGGCGGATCGCGCTGCCATTCAAAGGCCGTGGTGCTGCGCCAATCGTGTTGCCCGCCCCTTGGGGCGGGCCGTTTTGGTAGTGGATCGCATCTTCAGGCTGGTTCCCCTGGCCGCCTTGCGATGGTGCGCAGAAGAAAGCGTCGTCGAAGTCCTGAGTGTAGAGGGCGGTCGCCAATCCCAGTTGTTTCGTGTTGCTCATGCACTGGGACTGACCGGCCTTGGCCTTGGCCTTGGCCAGTGCTGGCAAAAGCATCCCCGCCAGGATCGCGATGATGGCGATGACAACGAGCAATTCGATGAGGGTGAAGGCGACGGGCCTGCGAAACGCGGGACAGTCAGGGTGGGCTGAGTTCTTCATGGGCTGGTTTGGTTGGTTTGTCGGTTTTTGGCATGACGGCATGGCCGGGGTTGGCGACTATCTACTGAAATCCGCCCCTCCTGTAAAGGATGTGCTGCGCAGAATCTGCCCACCGGTGCGGAAGGCATCGTGCAATTCCTGAAACTCCGGCCTTCGCACGCGGGCGAAGTCGCGCTGGTAGTGGCGGGCACCGCGCAGGGCCGCGACTTTCGGGAGCCACCCCGGCAGGCGCTCACCGACCCCCGCTCAAGCGCGCGAGTTGGATGGCCAGACGGGAGACATGGGCGGTGTCGCCCATCCTGCGGGCGAGCGTCGGCGGGCGGGCTGTTCCTTCAGTTCCACGGTTGCAGCGTATCACAAGCCGACGGCCTTGAAGCGCGTCTTCACTTCCTTGAAGTGGAAGTCGAGGGAGCAGAGCACTTCGAGTTCGCCCGGCTTGAAATGCTTCGCGACGGCGGGATTGGCCTGCAATTGCTCGACGAAGTTCGCGTCGTCGCGGCCGGCGTGCTTCACCTCCCAGGTTTTCATCGCGGCGTCCTGGCAGAGTTTGTAGGCGGCTTCGCGCGTCAGGCCCTTGCGGATGAGGGCGAGCAGGACGGTCTGGCTGTTCCACATGCCCAGCGAGAGGCCGAGGTTCTTCTTCATGTTCGCTGGGTAGACGACGAGGCCGTCCATCAGGCGCTTGAGCAGGCCGAACATGTAGTCGAGCAGCGTGCAGGAGTCGGGGAAGATGATGCGTTCGACGCTGCTGTGGCTGATGTCTCGCTCGTGCCAGAGGGCGACGTTCTCCAGCGACGCCATCGCGTTGCCGCGCAACACGCGGGCGAGGCCGGTGAGGCGTTCCCAGGTGATGGGGTTACGCTTGTGCGGCATGGCGCTGCTGCCTTTCTGGCCGACGGTGAAGGCTTCCTCGGCCTCAAGAACCTCGGTCCGCTGGAGGTGGCGGAACTCGACGGCCCAGCGCTCGATGCTCGCGCCGACGAGCGCCATCGCGAGTTGGAATTCGGCGTGGATGTCGCGCTGAACGACTTGCGTGGCGATGGGCGCGGGGCGCAGGCCAAGTTTCTTGCAGACGTAGGCCTCGACTCGCGGCGAGAGGTGCGCGCTCGTGCCGACCGCGCCGGAGATCTTCCCGACGGCGACGACTTCCCGCACGCGCTCCAGCCGTTCCAGCGCGCGGCCGAACTCGTCATACATCAGCGCGAGCTTGAGGCCGAACGTCGTCGGCTCCGCGTGGATGCCGTGGCTGCGCCCGATGCACGGAGTGAACTGATGTTCCCTCGCCCGCTTTGCAATGCTCGCGAGCACCTTTTTCACGTCGGCGATGAGAAGGTCCGCGCTCTGAACCATCTGCACGCCATAGCAAGTGTCGCCCACATCGCTGCTGGTCAGGCCGAAGTGGAACCACCGGCTCGCGGTATCGTTGATTTTCTCGGCGACGGCGGTGGTGAAGCCGATGACGTCGTGGTTGAGCGTCTTCTCCAGCTCCTTCTGCCGCGCGACCAGTCCGGGCAGATCGGCGAACCACGCATCGCAGCCGGCTTTAAGCTTGGCGAAGTCGCGCTTCGGGACGATGCGTTCCTTCACGAGCGCCTCGCTGGCGAGCAGTTCGATTTGCAGCCAGAGCTTGAGCTTGTTCTCGTCAGTCCAGATGGCCCGCATCTCGGGGCGGGAGTAGCGCGTAATCATTGCGCCAAGCAGAAAGGAAAACGGCGAAAGGCAAAAGGGGAATCCGCGCTCTCGCGAAACGAAAAACCCGCCGCAGTATCCTGCGACGGGCAGAGGCGATGGCCCAGGCGACTCAGCTCAAGGCTTGTCGTATTCGCCCAGCTTGCGCAGCCAGATGTTGCGGAAGCGCATCGGGTTGTTGTGGTCCTGGAGCTGGATGAAGACCTCGGGCGCGTGCGGCTTGTTGTAGTTGCCGTTGTTCTGGTGCGGGGTGTTGCCCTGGTATTCCTTGCGGTGGTGCACCACAACGCCGTTGTGGATGACCGTCACCGCCGCCTTCTTCGCGATCTTGCCGTCGGCGTCCCAGCGCGGCGACTCGAAGACGATGTCGTAGCTCTGCCACTCGCCGGGCTTCTTGCTGGCGTTGGCCAGCGGCGGGGACTGACCGTAGAGCGCGGCGCACTGGCCGTCTGGGTAGGTCGGGTTTTCGTAAGAGTCGAGCACCTGCACTTCGTAAATGCCGTTGAAGAGCACGCCGCTGTTGCCACGGCCCTGGCTGTTGCCATCAACCTTCGCGGGCGTGGCAAACTCCAGATGCAACTGGAAGTCGGCGAACCCGTCCCTGGTCCGGATGCTGCCGCTCTTGGGCGCGACTTCCATGTAGCCGCCTTCCAACTTCCAAGCAGCGTCGCCCTTCGGCCCGCTCCACTTCGACAAATCCTTGCCGTCAAAAAGCACGATGGCGTCCGAGGGCGCCGGAGCCTGATGGCTGAACGTCGCGGCTGGCGTGACGACGCGCGGTGGCGGGCGGGTGCCGTCGTGGACGTGCCACTTGGTGCCGGGGATGAGCGGGGAGGTGGCCTCGTAGCCGAGGCTCTTCTTGGCCGCATCAGCAGCGGTGAGGGCGACGGCGGCGCCGACAACGAAAGCGGGGACAATGAACTTGGGCGAGAGGAGTTGTTTGAACATGGCGCGCATCATTTCGGCGGGAGGAAAAAAGGCAAGCCAGTTTCCGGCGAACTTCGTGGTCGCAACCTTCAGGTTGCGAATCGGCATGAGATACGCGCGCAGGCTGAAGCCTGCGCCTACGGAGAGACAGCCAGCCGCTCCTCCGCCTGCGCGTGGCCCATGAGCACGCCCTGCTCCTTGTAGGTCTTGAGCATGAAGTGCGTGGAGGTGGAGATGACGCCTTGGATGGTGGAGAGCTTCTCGGCGACGAACGTGGCAAGCGCACGGAGGTTGTTGCCCTCGAGCACGACCAGCAGATCGTAGCCGCCGCTCATCAGGTAGCAGGTCTTCACCTCGTCATACTTGGCGATGCGTTCAGCCAGCCGGTCGAAGCCGCCGCCACGTTCGGGCGTGATCTTCACCTCGATAACTGCGCGCACGACGTCGTCGGCCAGCTTCCCTTCGTTCAGCACGGTGCGGTAGCCCAGAATGGTGCCGTCCGCTTCGAGCGCCTTGATTTTCGCGGCGACCTCCGCCTCGGAGAGGTTGAGCATGGCCGCGAGCTGTGCGGGCTTCAGGGAGGCGTCGTCGCGGAGCAGTTTCAGCAAAGTGTCCATGCGCAAGGTGTAGCGGGAAGCGGCGCGGCTGCGAAGACTTTTCCATGTCGAATGGCGGGCGAAGGTGTTTCAATCCAAGTCCAGTCATGAGCAAGTTCACCCAGCCATGGAACGCTGTGTTCTTCGCCGGCTTCCTGTTCTACCTCGGCATTCGCGTCAAGTTTGCGCGCCGGGTCAAAGGCAACGAGCTGACCGTCCGGCGGGTGGACACGCAGGAGAAGGTGCTGCTGGTCTTCACCATCGTGGGCAGCACGTTGCCGGTGATCCTCTACCTGTTCACGTCGTGGCTCGGCTTTGCAGATTACCAACTACCAGGGTTGGCTCCATGGTGCGGCGTGGTTGTAATGCTGGTCGCGCTCTGGCTGTTCTGGCGCTCGCACGCCGACCTCGGCTTGAACTGGTCGGTCACGCTGGAGATTCGCAAGGAGCACCAGCTCATCACCAACGGCGTTTACCGCTCCATCCGCCATCCGATGTATGCGTCCATCTGGCTGTTCAGCCTCGCGCAGGCGTTGCTGCTGGAAAACTGGTTCGCCGGCAGCGCCGCGCTGGTGGTGTTCGCCCCGATGTATTTCCTGCGCACGCCGCGCGAGGAGCGGATGATGTGCGAAATCTACGGGCAGGAATATCGCGACTACATGGCGCGGACAGGGCGGCTCTTCCCGCGCATTGGTGATGACAGGTAGGGCGCGTCTGTCCCAGCGCGCCGTTGAACTGTGAATCCAGAGCGGCGCGCTGGGGACAGACGCGCCCTACCAGAACTCAGGCCAGAATCTCCCGAATCACGTGGCCGTGGTCGATCTCCAGCCGCTTGCGGCCGGGGATTTCGAGACGGCGCAAATCAACGCCGAGCAAGTGGCAGACGGTCGCATGCAGGTCCGTGACGTAGTGCCCTTCGCCTTGCGCGTGGTAGCCCAGCTCGTCCGTCTCGCCGTGGACCACGCCGCGCTGGATGCCCGCGCCCGCCATCCAAATCGTGAAGCCGTGCGGGTGATGGTCGCGCCCGTCCTTGCCGCCGCCGCGCAGCTCCAATCCCGGCGTGCGCCCAAACTCGGTGCAGAACACCACGAGCGTTTCGTCCAGTAGCCCGCGCTGCTTCAAGTCGTGCAACAGCCCCGCCACCGGCTTGTCCACGCTGGCGCAGAGCCGCGTGTGGTTGTCCTTCAACTTCTGGTGCGAGTCCCACGTGCCGTAGCCGCTCGGATACACCTGCACGAAGCGCACGCCGCGCTCCACCAGCCGCCGCGCGGCGAGCATTCGCTGGCCGGCGACCCTCGTCGCGTCGGCATCGAGGCCGTAGAGCTTCTTGGTCGCCTCGGTCTCGGGCGCGAAGTCCAGCACCTCGGGCACGGCCATCTGCATGCGGAAGGCCAGCTCGTAAGCCTTGATGCGCGCGCGCAAGGCGTCGTCCTGCGGCTGCTCGACAGCGGCGAGGCGGTTCAGCTTGCCGATGAGTTCATACTCCGCGCGCTGCTCGTCGGCGGACTGGCGCGGGTCGCGCTGGCCGAAGGGCAGCGGGTTCTTCGGGTCCAGCGTGAGCGGCACGCCGCCGTGCTCCGGGCCGAGGTAAAGCGAGTTCACGCTCCAGTGCGTCGTGGAGTTCGTCGGCCCGCCGAGCGCGACGAATTTGGGCAGGTTCTCGTTGAGCGTGCCGAGGCCGTAGTGAATCCACGCGCCGAGGCTGGGCTGCTGCTCGTCGAGGCGATGGCGGCCCGTGTGGATTTGGTTCTCGGCGAAGTGGTCGTTGTCCGTCGTCCACATGTTGCGCACGAACGCGAGGTCGTCCGCGCACGACGCGAGGTGCGGCCACCAGTCCGTCATCTCCACGCCGCACTGGCCGCGCGGCGCGAAGCCCACCTGCATCGGATAGATGCTGGGATACACGTCGCGCACGTTGACCTCCTGCGCGGGCACGGAGCGGAAGCGCTTGTGGTGCTTGTCGGACGTGAGCGGGTTCGCCAGCGGCGTCTTGTCGAAGCTCAGCCCGGCGTATTTGTTCAGCGCCGGCTTCGGGTCAAACGTCTCGACGTGGCTGTAGCCGCCGCTGAGGAAAATCCAGATGACCGACTTGGCCTTGGGCGTGAAGTGCGGCCGGCCATCGGTTGGGGAAAACTTCGGTTGGGCGGTTGAAGCCGCCTTCGCCACGCGATCACTGAGCAGCGTCGCGCCCATCGCCAAGCCGGTGAAGCCCAGGCCGAGGTCGGAAAGAAACATCCGGCGAGGCAAGGCTTGTGCCGGCGGCTTCCAGCCGCCGTCCGTGGGCCCCAGCACTTCGGACACGCTCGAAGAACTGCTGTTCGCTTCGGACGGCGGCTGGAAGCCGCCGGCACGGGGTTCAGTTCCATTCATGGTTTGGTGTGTCGGATAGTGAAGGGTTTACTTTTTCGGCGACTCCCGGTGCTAGGCCGGTGGCTTTGGCTTGGCCGACCGTTGCTTCATGTAAACGTAATAGACCACCGCTCCAACCAAACCCAGAACTATGGGGTAGGGCTGCGGAAGTTCGGTGAGTCGCAGAACCCCGGACAGACACAGATAAACAACACAGGCGAACCCGAGGGAGGCGTTACCCCAGGAGGAGATACACTTGAGCATTTTTGGTCCAACAAAGTTCTGCCCATCTGCCGTCGCCAGCGGGATGCCGCAGTGGGTGCAATAGCAGTTGCGGAAACTCCGTCGCCCCTCTTGGTTCGTCATGTGCAGAGAACTCCCGCAGTCCGGGCACTGTGAGGCATTACACCGTTCGTAGTCCCGCTTGGCAGGTTCCTTCAGGCTGCGCTTGCCGCAGACGGGACAAAAGGACGCCAGAATGAAGCCCACGGGCACGGCACAGGACGGGCATGCGGGGTGCCGTGGGCTCAGGTAGCCGAAGAGCATCCATCCCACAAAAGGGGTCACAAACGACAGGAGGGTCAACCCGAAAGTCCACGCGCCAAACCGGTCGGTTGTCACGAACGGCACGAACAGCGGAGTGAACATAAACAGAAACAGGAGGACAATACCAAGCGACCCGACTAGGAACGCGAGGACCCTGGTGGCCAGATGCGCGCTGGTGGCAACTCGCCGTTCGATGTGGTGGTGATACTCCAGGACGCGGCGTTGATACTCCGCTTGAAACATTTCCAACTCGGCTTTGGAGTAGTCGGCGACAGTCTTGAATTGCGAAGCGCGGCTACCGAGCAGTTGGCGCGTCACCCAGTGGATGTGTTTGGATGGTTCATTCATGGTGTGCCGTCGTTGGGGTGTTCGGGTTCAAGGCTGGTCTATCGGACGGTAAGGAAATCGTTCTGGTTCAGCAATGCTCGGACGAGGCTTTCGCGGGCGCGGACGTCGCCGTCTTTCGGAACTGCTGTGCTCTGCTGCTGGAGGAACGCCTCGCACTCGGCGAGCTCTGCGCGGCTGGGGGGGCGCGTGAGGATTTGCTCGAAGGCGGCGGTGATGAAGGCGGCGTTGTCCGTGGCCGGCGCGCCGAAACGCTTGGCGATGGCGGGCGTGTGGTCGTGGACGAGTTTGCTGTTGGTGAGCGCGAGGGCTTGCTGCGGGATGACGCTGCGGGTGCGCCGGTAGCAGTCGTTGGGGTCGGGCGCGTCGAAGAGCGCGCTGAACTCGCTGCGTCCGTCGGACTCGGGGTTGAAGCTGTAGTAGAGGCTGCGGCGCGTGGTGGTGAGCGCGTCCCTGTTCTCCAACTCCTGCCCGCCCATGCGCGGGTCCAGCGCGCCCGCGAGGTGCAGGATGCTGTCGCGGACGGCCTCGGCTTCCATGCGCCCGGGGTTCATGCGCCAGAGGAGGCGGTTTTCGGGGTCAACCTTCTCGCGCGTAGGAGACGACGTGAGGAGTCTCTGACTGAAAAAGGTCTTGGTTTTGGTGTCTGGCGTCTGGGAAGAAGTGAGACTCCTCACGTCGTCTCCTACGGAGGAGGAGCGGCGGTAAGCCGCGCTCGTCACAATCAACCGGTGCAAATGCTTCATGCTCCACCCGCTCTCCATGAACTCGGCGGCGAGCCAGTCGAGCAGCTCGGGGTGCGTGGGCGGCTTGCCGCTGCGACCAAAGTCGAAGACGGACGCGACGAGCGGCTCGTGGAAGTGTCGCGCCCAGATGTGATTCACGGCCACGCGCGCGGTGAGCGGGTTTTGTCGCGACGCAATCCACTCGGCGAGCGCCTTGCGCCGGCCGGTGCTTTCGCGCGGATAGACGGGGCTGAAGGCGGTGTAAGTCTCGGCAAGCTTCGGGTCGGTGAGCGCGGTTTCGGCTTTGGTGAGTGCGGCTTGGGCGTCGGTGATTTGTTTGCCAGCGGCTGTTAGAGCGGCGGCGCGAGTCGTGTTGGTGGCGGATTTGGTTTCGGCCTCGGCGAGGACGAACTGCGCGGCGGCGAGTTTGGATTTCGCGGAGACAACGGCGGCTTCGCGTTCTGTGAGGCTGGCGGTGCGTGCGTGGTCAGAGGCCGGGAGGCCGACAGGCAGGTCGGCCCTACCGTGTTTCGCAGTGTCGGCGGCGAGACGGGCTTCGGTGCTGCGGAGTTCCGCGCCGGCGGCGGTTAGTTTGGACTCTGCGGCGGCGAGGGCGAGCGACGGCAACTCCAGCACGCGGCGCGTGGCGAGGACGGCGAGGCGTTTGTCGGCGAGCGAGCGGTTCAGCGCGATCGAGGAGACGGTGGAGGTCGCGGGCGCGACGCTGAACCGCGCGGCTTCCCAGCCTTCGATGCCCGCGGCGTCCTTGCCATCCGCGTAGCGCGGCGGCTCGAAGTCGAAGTGGAATTTCTTCCCGCTGCCGGCCGAGACGGACAGTTCATCCCACACAGCGACGGTGCCGGCTTGGGCGTCGAGCAGGAGGCCTTGGCTCTTGTTCTTCGCGGGGTTCCAGCCGTTGATGGCGATGGGCGTCTTGTCCACGAGGGTCTTGGCGTCGCTGAGACTGCGCACGGTGAGCAGTGCGCGGTCGGCCTTCAGCTCGAGCGCGAGCGTGACCTCGAAGGTGTGCTGGCCGTTGGTGAAGGCGTAGCGGCCCGCCTCGAACTCCGTCGTCGTGCCGGGCTTGTAGGCGTGAATCTTCCCGCCGACGAAGCCGACGTAGGCAGCGGTCAGGCCGGCGGACAAATCCTTCGCGAGTTGGAAGCCCGCATACTTGTCCGAGAGGATGCGAAGCTGGTAGCGGACGGTCGCGCCGTCGGCCAACTCCTCCAGGCCCGGCAGCGAGTGCGACAACACGCGCCTGCCCGCCGTGGCGTCGAGCAGGAGTGACTGTTTGCCTGCGAGCGCGGCGGGCTTGCCGGACTTCGCGGCCTCGGCGAGCGCGGTGTTGAAGTCGGCCTCTGCCTTCGCGAGCGCATCGCGTTGCGCGGCGGTGGGCGTGGAGTTGGTTTGCTTCAGCGCGGCGAGTTCGGCCTCGGCGGCGGTGATGGCGGCGCGGCGCTCCTTGAGTTCAGTTTCCTGAATCGCTGTGCGGAGGCCGGGATAGAACGCCGCAGGCGGCAGCGACACGGGCGCGACTTGCAGCGACTTGCCGCCGAGGAACTCCGGCATCGTGGGCAGCACCGGCGGGTGGTTGGTAAGGCGGTTGCGCTCGTCGCCGCCGGTGTAGAACCACGTCTTGGCCGCCGCGTCCTTGTCGAAGACGCGCACGGAGCCGAGGCGCTGGACCTTGCGCGTGACGCTGTAGTCGTAGTCCTGAAACTTGCCGGGGTCGGCCTCGCCGGGCCAGCGGTCCTGGCGCACGTAGAGCGGCTCGAAAAACGCGCGGAAGCTGAAGTAATCGGCCTGCGTGATGGGGTCGTATTTGTGGTCGTGGCAGTGCGCGCAGTTAAAGGTGAGGCCGAGGAACGCCTTGCCCGTGTGTTCGACGTTCGCGCGCATCCACTCGTTAGGGTTGAGCGCATACCAATTGCGCACGAGGTAGCCGGTGGCGGTGGCGGCCTCGTCATCGAGCGGCGCAACTTCGTCAGCGGCGAGCATCTCCTTCACCATGCGGTCGTAGCCGTGGTCGGCGTTGAGGGAACGGACAATCCAGTCGCGCCAGCGCCAGATTTGCGGGGCGGAGTTCCACACGTCGGGCACCATGCGGCGACCAAACCAGTCGCTGTAACGCCACACGTCCATCCAGTGCCGCGCCCAGCGCTCGCCGTGTTGTGGCGAATTAAGCAACCGGTCCACAACGCGCTCGTAGGCATCGGGCGAAGTGTCCGCGAGGAAGGTGTGCAACTCCTCGCGCGTGGGCGGCAGGCCGAGGAGGTCGAGATAAACGCGGCGAAGGAGGACGGGTTTCTCGGCAGGTGGGAGCGGGGTGAGTTTGGCGGCGGCGAGGCGGGTGTTGATGAACGCATCGACGGGATTGCTGATTGGCGATTGCCAATTGCCGATTTTGGGAAGCAGCGGTCGCACCACCTGCTTGAACGCCCAGTGGTCGCTTGGACTCGGCTCTGGCTTTTCGTCCTTCGGTGCTGGTGCACTAGCGGCGATCCAGCGGCGGAGCAGTTCGATTTGTTCCGGCTTGAGCGCGTCGCCTTCGGGTGGCATCCGCTCGGAGAGGTCTGTGGCGGAGACTTTGGAGAGCAACAGGCTTTGCTCGGGCTTGCGCGGGACAAAGGCGGGCCCGTGCTTGCCGCCGCGTTTGACTAGGTCCGCCGTGTCCAGCCGCAGACCGTTGTTCTGCTTGAGCGCGCCGTGGCAGGCGTAGCAGCGCTCGCGGAGCAACGGCTTGATTTCCTTCGCATAGTCCACCGCGAGCGCCGCCCCGCGAACTGACACCGTGCCCAAGAGGGCAAGGCCGAGCGCGATGGCGGCGGTGCTGTTCATGCGGAGTAGTCGAGATAGACTGTTTTGACGCGGGAATAAAAGTCAACCGCGCCCGCGCCCTGTTCCTTGAACGAGTCGGTGCTGCTCTTTTTCACGCCGCCGAAGGGAGCCTGAAGGGCGAGGCCGGTGGAAATCTGGTTCACCTTAACCACGCCGGCCTGAATGCGCTCAGTGTAGAGCATCGCCTTCTTCAGGTCGCGGGTGACGAGGCTGGCGCTGAGACCCACGTCCACGCTGTTGGCGACGGCGAGGGCTTCGTCGAAGTTGTCCACGGGGATGATGCCGACGACTGGGCCGAAGACTTCCTCGCACGCGATGCGCGCGGCGGGCGCGACGTTGCCGAGCACGGTGGGCTGCATGAAGTAGCCGTGCGCAAGGTCACCGTCGGTGAGGCGCGCGCCGCCGCAGAGGAGCGAAGCGCCTTCCTGTTGGGCGATGGCGACGTAGTTCAAGTTGCCTTCAAGCTGCGCCTTGCTGACGGCGGGGCCCATCGTGACGCCGGACTTCAAACCGTTGCCCACGACGATGGCCTTGGCCTTCTCGATGAGCTTCGCGGCGAAGGCATCCGCCACGCTGCGCTCGACGATGACGCGGCTGGTGGCGGTGCAAGCCTGGCCGGTGAGGCCAAAGCCGGCGATGGCCACGAGGCGCGCGGCGAGGTCGAGGTCGGCATCCGCGAGGACGATGGTCGGGTTCTTGCCGCCCATCTCCATCTGCGCGCGGGCCATGCGCGGGGCGAGTTGCTGGTAGATTTGCGATCCGACGGAGAGCGAGCCGGTGAACGAAAGCGCGACGACGGCGGGATTAGTCGCGAGTTCGCCACCGACTTCGCGACCGCTGCCGATGACGACGTTGAGCACGCCCTTGGGCAGGCCGGCCTCGGCAAGAATCTTTGCCAGCTCGCACGTCATGGCGGGGGCTTGCGAGGCGGGCTTGATAATGACGGCGTTGCCGCTGACGAGGGCGGGGGCCATTTTCCACGCCGGGATGGCGATGGGGAAATTCCATGGGGTGATGAGCGCGACGACTCCCAGCGGCTCGCGACGCGTGTAGAGCAACTGACTCGGCAAGTCGTGTGGGATGGTCTGCCCGCCGAGCACGTAGCTGAGACCGCCGAAGAAGCGGAAGATGTCCGCCGTGCGCTGCACTTCGCCAGTGGCCTCGGCGAGGGTCTTGCCCTCCTCGCGCGTGAGCAGTTCAGCCAGCTCGGGCTTGCGCGACTCGATGAGCTGCGATGCCTTGCTCAACACGCGCCCGCGCGCGACGGAGGTCTGTCCCGCCCAGCCGGGGAAGGCGGCTTGCGCCGCCGCAATGGCCGCGAGCGCGTCAGCACGACCGCCCTGAGGATAGAGAGCGACGGCTTCGCGCGTGTCGGCGGGGTTGTAGTTGGTGAAGGTCTGGCCGGACGCGGCGGCAATCCACTCGCCGCCGATGAAATTCTGATAGCTACGCATGGGCGCGACTTAACACGCCTTTGCAGTCGAAGGGAAGTTTCGGGTTGGAGCCGGAGGAGCAGTCCGGCAGCGGAAGAGGCGACTGCAAGTCGCCGGCACGGTCAGCGGCGGTCGTAGAGCATGCCCGGCACGCCGCTCTCCCAGCCCTTCGGGGAGTTCCACGGCCGGGAGGACTGGTTGTCTGGCTCGGTCGTGCCGCAGCCGGTGAGACACACAACCAAGCCGAGCATCAGCGCAATCAGGCAGGATCGAACGAGAGATATGGAACGCGGGTGCATAGGATCATTTAACAGACAAGCCGCTCAACGCCCCAGCCGCTACCGCGCTGTTCACTGCGCTGTTTACCACACTTGCAGGGATGGCTATTCCACCGATGCCGCCCATTCCACCACCTCCCGAGTAACCAGCGCGGCCTATTGGGCCTGGTGGCTCACTCCGGTTCTGACCCCAAGGAATCGGTGACATGGATGCGGTTTCCATCGAACTGCATCCGTTCGCAAACGCAGCCATCGCGCAGGCGATCGGAAGCCGCAAGCACCGCCCGAGTTTGAGCAGGCGCGGGTTCATGTCACTTCTGGGGAGGCAGGACGGTGGACGACGGCGTGAGGACGGCGTCGCCTTCCTTGATCTCGCCGAGCTTAAAGCCCTTGACCACGTTGGCCGTGGCCCAATCCGTCTCCACCTTGTCCAGCTTGACGCGCGCGACAAGTTTCCCCTCGCGGCTGATGGTGAGCTCGCCGTTGCGGAGCAGGCCGTGGTTCGCGCCGATGTCGAGCACGACGAACTCCCACTTTGGGTCATAAGCCTTCACCGTGCCGATGAGGCCGGGAGGCAGGGCCACGGCGCCCTTGGGATTTAGGAAGGCGTTAAGCTCGCCGGATTTCTTCACGAGCTGGACATTGATCAACTGCTGCTCGCGCTTGAGCGTGTTCAACTCGTTTGTTTTCTGCGGCAGTTCGGCGTTGATGCGCCGGATGACGGGCGGGGTCAGTCCCAGCGACTGCAAGGCGAAGTAGTCCGCCGCCTCCTGCTTTGCCTTCGCGGTCTCTTGCTTGGCGAGATTGGTCTCCTGCCCGGCCGCAACGGCCTTCATGCGCTCGACATCGGCAGCCTTCTTGGCGTCGTCCTCGGCTGTTTTGGCCCTGTTCAGGTCGTCCTTCAGCGCGGCGGCATCAAGCTCGGCCTTCATGGCGCGGTCTTTCTGCTTGGTGCTCTCCTGTTTCTCCTTGCCCAAATCCTCCGTGACCTTCTTTTCCTTCTCCTTCAGTTCATCGAGGAGCGGCTTGAGCTTCATCTCCCCCAAGACGATGACGCCGGCGCTGGCTGCGACGATGGCGAGTAGGATTAGCCTGAGTGCGAGCATGGAAGTCGGTTTGTTCGGTTAAGTCGGCGAGGATAATTAGCGGCGGGGCGGAGGGGTGTCAACGTCCGGCTTGGTCAGTAGAGGACGGTGAAACTTCCGTCCGACTCGGCCACCGCCGCCGCCATGCCCCAGACAGGGACGCCATCGCGGCGCTGCGGCTGGCTGGTGGGTTTGCCGTCGGAGCCAAACGTCTGCCAGACCACTGCTCCACCTCGTTGCCAGCCAGTGCCTTCAACCCAGACCACAAGCGTCTCGCCTGTCTTGCTCACCGCGAGGACGGGATGCTTGCCCTTGGCCATCAACGTCGGACTGGACACAGGGGCGGCCTTCACGGTCTTGGGATCGAGCGCCGCGAACTGAATTGGCCCCGCTGTCTCCCACGCGCCGAACACGCGCCCGCCCGCCTCGGTGAAGAACTCGCTGCTCATCGGGCACTGGCCGACGCGCCAGCGGTGCACGTAGTCGCCCTTGAAGCGCTCGCCGCGGTCGCTGGAGACAAGCAGCATCATGTCGCGATCAAGCGCCGTCGAGGCGGTGCGGAAGAGCGCGAAGATGTTTCCCTGCCCGTCCACGAAGGCTCGCATACCGCAGCAGCCGCACGCGCCGCTGGCCTCGGGGCTGACCTCGCGTTCACGCTCGAAGGTCTTCCCATCGTCCTTCGACCGCGCGATAAAGACGGCGCGGCCCACCTCGCCCGCCGGGCTGCCCATTGGCAAGCCGTGCCAGAGCGCATAGACATTGCCTTCCGCGTCGGCTGCCACCGTGCCGCCGCCGTCCAGGTGCAGGGTGGAGTTGATGAGGTTGCGCTGCGGCTCGAAGGCTGTGCGGGCGTCGTTGAGGCGGCTGTAGAGCAAAGGCATGCTCTGCGTTGGCGGTTTCGGTGTGGCCTGGCCGGAGCCGTTCCAGACAACGTGGACGCGGCCACCCTTGCCCAGCGCGAGCTGTGCGCCGCGAATTGTCCCTGCGGCCATCGCGCTGCCGGGCTGGCTGTTCACGCGCAGCGGCGCGGCGAACTCGGTTTTGCCCGGCTCGCGCCGCGCGTAGAACACATCGCTCGTCTTCGGGTCGCCCCTGAGAAAGACGAGGTGCAGCGCGCCGCTCGCGTCCATGATCGCCTGCGGCTGCAACGCTCCAGCCGGAGCACGCTGCACGCGGACCTCGGCGGCGGACGCGGCGAGGCAAAGGGAAAAGAGAGCGGCAAACGCGGCGGCAGACAAGGTCTTCATGCCGGGCAGCAAAGCGCATCTGGCATCAGCGCGCAAAGCCAATCTTGTTGAACTCCGCTCCGCCTCCGCCAACACTGGCGCGCACATGCGGCACATCGCCAACATCGTCCATTTCGGCTGGCCTTACCTGCGCCGTTATTGGACGCGGATGCTCGCCGGCATCCTGCTGGGCGTGCTGTTTGGCCTGTCCAACGCGAGCTTCATCTGGGCGACGGACACGCTGTTTGAACGGCTGGATTCCAAGCCCAAGATGCAGGAAAAGGACACCGACCAACTCGACAACCTCCCCTTCCCCTTCGCCGAGACCGTCCGTGACGCGCTCAAGAAACTCTCGGAGGCCACCGAGCGCGCCATTGACCCATGGCTCCCGCGCGCGGGCCGTGGGCTCGATGCACAGCAAATCTTCGGCGGACTCCTTTTCCTGCCACTGCTCGTCGGGCTGCGCGGCTTCTTCGGCTACCTCAGCACCTACTGCACGAGTTGGGTGAGCTACCGCTTCATCCGCGATTTGCGCGTGGACGTGCTCGCCAAGCTGCAAAGCCTCTCGCTCGCTTATCATCAGCGCGCCACCACCGGCGACTTGCTCACGCGCATCAACGGCGACACCTCGGCGCTGCACCGTTGCATGATCCTTGGCTTCGCCGACCTCACCAAGGAGCCGGTGACGATTGTCTTCCTAACACTCGGCCTTTTGATGCTGAACGCGAAGCTGACGCTGCTCATCCTCGTGTTCGTTCCGCTCTGCATCATCCCGCTCGCCGTATTGGGCAAGAAGGTCCGCCGCGCGAACGTCGGAGTGACCAGCGCCATTGTTTCGCAGGCCAGCCTGCTCGTGGAGGCCATGTCGAGCATCCGCGTGGTGAAGGCGTTCGGCATGGAGGACGCGCAGCTCAAGCGCTACGCCGAGTTCAACACCCAGCAGGTTTCGCACAGCATGAAGATCACGCAGGCCAAGGAGCTGGTGAACCCGCTCATCGAGACCATCTCCATGATCGGCCTCGGCGCGCTGCTGGTGCTCATTGTTTACAATGAGGTCACCGTCCCGAAGCTGGTCGGCTTCCTCACCGGCGTCGTCCTCCTCTTCAATCCCCTCAAGAAGCTCGGCGCGATCCACGTCCTGTTCCGCGAGACCAGCGTCGGAGTGGACCGCCTCGCACAGGTGCTCGGAGAGCAGCCGACGGTGAAGGAACCGGTCGCGTCCAAACCGCTCGCGCCGTTCAGCACGGCCATCACGCTGGAGAACGTCTCCTTCGGCTACGGCGACAAGCCTGTCCTGAACGACGTGAGCCTCACGATCCCGCGCGGCTTCAAACTCGGCATCGCCGGTGAGAGCGGCTCCGGCAAAAGTTCGTTGGTCAACCTGCTCTTCCGCTTCTACGACCCGACCAGCGGGGCCATCAAGCTCGACGGCGTGAACGTGCGCGAGTTCGCGCTCGCCGACCTCCGCCGCCAGATGGCGCTCGTCAGCCAGGAGATTGTCCTCTTCGACGAGTCCATCGCCGAGAACATCGCGCGTGGCAAGACCGGCGCGACGCGCGAGGAGATCGAGGCCGCCGCCCGTGCCGCCAACGCTCACGAGTTCATCCTCCAGCAGCCGCAGGGCTACGAGACCCGCGTCGGCGAGCGCGGCGAGCTGCTCTCCGGCGGCCAGCGCCAGCGGCTTGCCATCGCGCGCGCTTTCGTCCGCAACGCGCCGATCCTCGTGCTCGACGAGGCCACGTCCGCGCTCGACTCACAATCCGAGGCCGAGGTGCAGGCGGCCATCGAGAAGCTGGAGCAGAACCGCACCGTCGTCTGTGTGGCGCACCGACTTTCCACGCTCGCCAACATGGACCGCATCCTCGTCCTCGTGGACGGGCGCATCGTCGAGCAAGGCCGCTTCGACGAACTGCTTGCACGCAGCGGCCTCTTCGCCAGCATGGCCCGCCGCCAAGGCTTGGAAACTAAACCCACGACCACCGCAACTTCTCCCGCATGAGCGTTTCGTTCGATCACCTCAAAGAGTTCATCACCGCCGAACTCGCGCATCGCAAGGCCCAGCCCGCCGGCGAGCTTTCTCCCTCCGACTACTGGCTCGACTACAACCGCTTCTCCTCCTACGTCCGCACGCTGCCGGACCACGAGCTGGAGCTGATCCGCCACCACACCTGGCATCTAACGGGCGACATCTACTCGGCCTACCACTTCATCTCCAGGCGCGCGAAGGCGGAGATCATTTCCATGTATGAGGAAGTGCTGCCGCGCCTCGGCGGCTTCAAGCCTTGCGAGCCGCCCGGCGGCATCGGTGTGGACACGCCGCAAGGCAAGCTGAACAGCGGCATTCTCCGCTACTCCGTCGTCGTGAGCGACCTCTACACCCACGGCTTCCTGCCGCGCACCGGCCCGAAGCGCCTGCTGGAAATCGGCGGCGGCTACGGCGGCCTCGCGTTGATGTGCCAGCAGTTCAACCCCGAGATCAGCTACGTCATCTGCGACCTCGAGGAAACGCTCTTCTTCCAAGGCGTCTTCCTCACGCTGCACCTCGGCCCCGACCGCGTGCATCTCGTGCGTGGCGAGAATGGCGACCTGGACAACTTGAAACCCGGCCACGTTTATCTCTTGCCGCAAACGCGCGTCGCCGCATTGGAAAAGTTGCGCTTCGATCTCGCCATGAACCAGCAGTCCATGCAGGAGATGACGCGTGCGCAGGTCGAGCGCTATTGCGATGTGCTGGAGAAGTGCGCGGCGCAGTTCTACTCGTGCAACCGCAAGAGTCACGGCGCGGGCGTGGTCGAGTCCAAGGGCCTTGTCGCTGACCTGCACGACTTCCTCGCCGTGCGCTTCCGCATCGCGTGGGACAGCACCGAGCACATCAGCCCGCTCGCGCGCGCGTGTCTGCGGAACAAACCGCTGCGCAAGGTCGTCACGGCCATCATCGGCAAATCCTTCCTCCCCCGGGGCGAGGCGTCCTTCCTGCGCTTCGTCTATGACTGCCGCAAGGCGGCGTAGCGCGCCGTGTCCTTCACCTCCTGGCAATACCCGCTCTTCCTGCTCGGCGTCGTGCTGCTCTACTGGCGGCTTCCCTTGCGCGGGCGGATGACGCTGCTGCTCGTCGCGAGCTACGCCTTCTACGGCGTGTGGGACGTGCGCTTCCTCGCGCTGCTGCTCACCTCGACGTGCATTGATTACTACTGCGGTAGAGCCATCGTCGGCGAACGCGCGCCGGTGAAACAGGTCTTTGGCGCGGCGCTTCTGCCGCTGCTGTGGCTTGGTGGTTGCGCGGCTTTCACCGACAAGTCCGGCGCGGTGCAAACTTGGATTCTTGGCACCGCAGCCGCCTTCCCGCTGCTCTTCACCGCGCTCTACGAAATGCTCTGGCGCAAGCCCGAGGCCACGCAACGACGCGCCTTCCTCCTCCTCAGCATCCTCACCAACCTCGCCGTCCTCGGCTTCTTCAAATACTTCAACTTCTTCGCCGACTCGTTGCTGTCGCTCGCGGGCCAACTCGGCTTCGCACCGGGCTGGATGCTCCCGACCATCATTCTGCCCGTCGCCATCTCGTTCTACACCTTTCAGTCCATCGCCTACTCCGTGGACATTTATCGCGGCAAGGCCCAGCCCGCGCGCGACTTGCTCACCTTCGCGGCCTACCTCTCCTTCTTCCCGCAGCTCGTCGCCGGGCCCATCGAGCGGCCCAACGACCTGCTCCCGCAGTTCACCAAGGCTGACGAGTTCGCCTGGGAGCACATCCATCGCGGCCTGCGCCTGCTGCTCATCGGCCTGTTCAAGAAAATCTTCGTGGCCGACAACTGCGCGCTGCTCGCCAACCACGTCTTCAACGGCAAGGCAGAACTCAACGCGCCGTGGGCCATCCTCGGCGTCGTCGCGTTCGCGTTCCAAATCTACGGTGACTTCTCCGGCTACACCGACCTCGCGCGCGGCTCGGCGCGGCTGCTGGGCATCCACCTCAACTCCAACTTCCGCTTCCCCTACGCCGCGCGCGGGCCGTCGGACTTCTGGACGCGCTGGCACATCACGCTCTCCGCGTGGTTCCGCGATTACGTTTACATCCCGCTCGGTGGCAACCGCGCCGGCACCGCGCGCACGCTGGGCAATCTCTGGATCGCCATGCTCCTCGCCGGCCTGTGGCACGGCGCGAGTTGGATCTTCGTCCTCTGGGGCGCGTATCACGCTGCTCTGCTCACGCTCTACCGTCTCGTCCCGTGGCTGCGGAATCTGGAGCAAGCTGGGCAAGCCGCGCTCGCTGCCTCTTCCCCCTCGCCCCCATTGGGGGAGAGGGCCGGGGTGAGGGGGCGGCCCTCACTCGCAATTGCGCTCATGTTCACCTTCACCCTCATCGGCTGGGCCATCTTCCGCGCGCCGAACCTCGCCGTGCTGGGCAATTGGTTCGCCGCCTTCGGCAACTGGTCGCCAGTCGCCGACGCATGGCTGAAACCCGCTCTGTGGCTCACGCTCCATGCAATCCCGTTGCTGCTGCTGCAATGGGCCACGCGCCGCGCACGCGATGAAGTCGAACTGCCCGATTGGCCCTGGCTCGCGCGCGGTCTGGCGTTCATCGTCCTGTTCCTCGCCGTGGCCAGCTCGGCGGTGAGCGAGCAGGAGTTCATTTACTTCCAGTTCTGATGCGCGCCGCGACGAAACCCTTCCTCCTCTGCCTCGCACTGCTCGTCGGCGCGGAGCTGGTGGTGCGTGTCTTCTTCGCGCGCAGCATGTCGGGACGCTTCGACTACGGCTATCATCCGACCTCCGGTTTCGTGGAGCAGGCGGAGGGCACGGTGCGGCTGGAGCGGGCGGGCGGGCGGCGCTTCTTCCCCCAGCAGTTCACCCGCGAGCGTCCGGCGGACACCTTCCGCATCTTTGTCATCGGTGATTCCGTGGCGCGCGGCACGAGCGTGGCGACTTCCTACGCCGGGCAGCTCGGCGAGCTGCTCCT
>JBEBFV010000321.1:0-7471 GCA_040081795.1 Limisphaerales bacterium
GCGGCGTGTCCTCACCCCGCCGCCGACCACCCGTGGCTCACAAGACCTCGGCGGCGCGGTGAGGACACCGCGCCCCACCCATCGCTGGCCGGACCCGGCGTGCACGGTGCTCCAGCGCAGTCCGTGGCTTTTCCCTCTCCCTCATCGGGGGAGAGGGAGAGGGTGAGGGGGCGGGCCGCTTGCGCAGAAGATCACCCTGCTTTACCCGCACGCGTCGCCCCCTCATCCCTGCCTTCTCCCCCGATGGGGGAGAAGGAGAAGACGCCGTCGGCCACCCGCCCGCCACCGTCGTTCGCGGCGCACTGAGGACAGCGCGCCCTACCCAGCCCGCTCTCCTCCAGCATCACTGGAGCCTCCACACACCAAACAACCCGCCCCTCCGACCACATCCCAGCATCGTCGCCAAGGAACAGCGGGTCGTTGACTCGGAACACCACGTCTCCCGCTCGGAATGTCCTGTCGTCGCCTCAGACTGGCTCATCGACCTGTCAGAACGCTCCGTCGACAGGTCGAACTGTGTCATCGCCCTGTCAGAATGGCCTATCGACCGCTTGGAACGCCTCGTCGTCGCCTCGAAGTGGGCTGTCCTTCAGTCAGGACGCCACATCTTCCAGGTCGACAACCCATTCCGACGCGTCGACGGCCCATTCAGAGCGGTAAATGGAGCAGTTCTGGCGGTGGACGAGCCATTCCGACTGGTCAAGACACCGTTCCGAGCCGTCAACGACCCTTTCCGAGGCGTCAACGAGGCGTTTCGAGAGGTAAATCGGATATGCCTGGCCGACGAAGGGTTGCTCTGGCAGGGCCATCAGCCATCCATGCGCGACCGTCGTTCGCGGCGCGCTGAGGACTGCGCGACCTACCTACCGCTTCGGTTCGTCGCTCGATGAACTTCCACACCGACGGCACGGTAGGGCCGCGCTGCGCGCGGCCGCATTGCTCCAAGTGGCGTTTCCACCAGGCGGTTCGCCCGCGCCGGAGGCGCGTTTGAAGGTAGCCGGTGGGAAGCGTGCGCACCCACCGGTTACCGCCCGGGGGGATCCGTGCGCCCCGGCGGGGCGCATGAAACGTCGCAGTGTCGAATCATGCTTTACCCGCCCCTCCGGGGCGTGGCGCGTTTCGCACTCAGTCCGGTGGATGCGCCGCTCCCGTTGGTCGTGGCTTCCCACCGGCTACCTTCATCTACGCCTCCAGTGCTGGGGCTGCGCGGAGCATCATCATCCCGCCGCTGGCCACCCGCACGCCATCGTCGTTTGCGGAGCTCTGAGGACAGCGCACCCTGCTGCCGCCGGCCACGGTCACGGTTCCTACTGCTTCCAAGCTGCGGGCAGCTTTGGCCGACGTTTTGGCCCCAGCTTCAAATGGCCCAGGATGCAGGCGACGAACTTGTCCATGTTCAGCGGCTTTTCCAGAAAGTCCGCCGCTCCGAGCCGCTTGGCTTCCTTCCGATTCGCCGGGTTGGTGTCGCCCGTCATGAAGACGACGGGGGTGCCGCGCAGCCAGCGGTTGGCCCGCACCTCGGTGACTAGGTCCAGTCCGTTCATCCCGGGCAGGCGGATGTCGAGCAGCAGCAGGTCGTAGGTCTCGGTGTTCAGGATGGCGAGGGCCTCCTCGCCGGTGCCGCAAAGTTCGGCCGCGACGCACCGCCAGCTCAGGGCCACCCGGATGCTTTCGGCGAGGAGCGGCTCGTCTTCAACCACGAGCACGCGGGCGAGGGGCTTGTTCATGCGGGTGAGGTGGGTGGGCGAAGTTTTTGCTTCGACGAAGAGTGGCAGGATCAACGCGCATCACGCACCTCGTGGCTCGTGGGTCGCCTGTCATCATGCGATCAGGCTCAGGTCGTCGCCGGCTTGAGCACTTGCTTGGTGGCGTCCATGCCGAGCGCGATGAAGCCGTAGATGAAGAGGGAGGCGGAGCAGAGGATGAAGACGTTGCGCTGGCCGGTGCCGCCGCTCTTGCCCAGCTCCAGCAGGAATGGGACGAGCATGGAGATGGCGGACGCACCGAAGTTGCCCCACATGTTGCCCCAGCCGAATGCGGCGGCGGTCGCGCGCCCGCCGATGTCCTGCATGAAGGCCCACGTCGCCGGGTTGCCCATGTCCACGGCGAACGACACCATGCAACAGCACGCGATGACGCCCCACGCGGAGTCTTGCGTGAGGCACACCAAGTAGGCGGAGCCGCCCAGACAGCCGCCGGCAAACATCGGCAGGACGCGGCCCCAGCGCAGGCCGAAGCGCCGCACGCTCAGGTCCGCCAGCCAGCCGCCCACGAGCTGGCCCACCATCCCAAAGGCCAGCACCAGCGTGACCATGCGCCCGCCGGCGATGTCCTCGACGCCCTTCTGCTCCTTGAGATAGGTGGGCAGCCAGGTGATGAGGAAGGCCCAGCCGATGTTGGTGAAGAGTTGTCCGGCTGAGTTGAGCCAGAGGCTGCGGCTGCGGCAGAACGCGCCGAGCATGGCGATGAATTCACGCGTGGGAACGGGCGGCTCGACGGGCGGCTTGCCGATGATGGCGCGCTCGGCATCGTTGCAATCGGGGTGTTCCTCGGGGCTGTTCCGCACGACGCGCCAGTAGATGGCGGCGATGATGAGGCCGACGGCGCCATCAATCCACAGGGGACGCCGCCAGTGGCCAAGCTCCACCACCATCCATGCGGTGATGAAGGGCGCGAGCGTGCCGCCGATGCGTCCGCCGAACGCGACCAGCGCGCTGCACCGCGCGCGCGACTCCAGCGGGATCCAGCGGCGGATGACCGCGCCGCTGGTCGGATACGCGCCGGCCTCCGCCGCACCGCAGAGCAAGCGCATGCAGAGCAGGCCCGAGAACGTGGACATGAGACCGGTCAGCCCGGTGAAGAGCGACCACAGCACGATGTAGGCGGTGAGCATCTTGCGCGCGCCGAAGCGGTCGCTGGCCCAGCCGGTGGGGACTTGGAAGATGGCGTAGGAGAAGAAGAACGCGCCGAGGACACGGCCAATCTCCTCCTTCGTGAGCGGCACGTCGGTCTTGAACGACGCTGACTTCACAATCTCCGCCAGACAGATGCGGTCGAGGTAGAGGATGAACGCCATCAGCATGCTGACGGCGATGATGCGGTGGCGGATGTTGGTGGCGGCGGTGGACATGACAGAGTGAAGCGTGGTGCGGCGCGTTTCAGGATTGGCTGGGAACTCGGACGAACTTCTCCGACGATTGCATCAGACCGCGCATATAGCCGTAGGCGAAGAGCCGGCCCAGCATGGTGTAGCCCGGCTCGCCGTTCTCCTCGCCGATGAGCTGCGGCACATGGTCGGGCCGCATCGGGCCGCTGAAGCCAGCTTCGCGATACGCCGCCATCGCGGCGACCATGTCAGTCGGGCCGTTGTCGTGGAAGGTCTCGACGAAGTGGCCAGGGCCAGTCGCGCGCACGTCGCGGAAGTGGACGTAGCGGATGTGCGGTCCAAGCCGGCGGATGGTGGCAGGAATGTTCACGCCCATCGCGGCAAACGTGCCCTGGCAAAAGCAAATGCCGTTGTGCCTGCTGGGCACAAGGCGGACGAGGCGCTCGAAGTTCTCGACCGAGTTCATGATGCGCGCCTTGCCTTGGAACTCTGGCAGCGGCGGGTCATCCGGGTGCATGGCGAGGAACACGCCGCATTCCTCGGCGACGGGCACCAGCTCGCGCAGCAGCCGCTCCAAATCTACCCACAGTTCCTCCGCCGAGATACGGTCGGCGGCGATGGTGCTGGCCGTCGCGCTCAGGGACACCGCGCGTTCCGCCGCCGCGAGGTCGAACTCCGTCACGCGCGCTCCGCCGCGTTCCGGCGCGTCCAGCCGTGTGCGCACCCAATCGGTGCCAGCCATGAAGTTGTAGCAAAGGATGGGAATGCCGAGCTTTCCCATCTGGCGCATGATCGACTTCATCGCGGCCACCTCGGTGCCATCGTCGCGCCCGAGCTTGAGGCGCTCAATGGGCAGGTAGCCCTCGACGATGGCGAGCCGCAGGCCGTGCGCGCCGATCTCACGTTGCAGACGCGGGAGGGTTTCCAAGTCCGACCCCGGATAGCGCACCGTGATGTCCTGCACGCCGCACTGCGCCGCGAGCGTGAGGTTGTGTTCGTTCAACGGCGTGAGAACCGAGGCGAGGCGCATGGCGGAAGCGGGGTGCAACGCGGCGAGTCTCAAGAATGGTGAAGTCAGCGGCAAGCTCGAACGCAACGGCCCGTGAATTTGTGGGATGTCTTCGCTCCTGATACCCCTGCGGTCGCGGCGGAGGACCGGAGCAGGATCAAGATCAGGATTAGGAGCACGAGAAGGCGGTGGTTCCCCGGCTCCTGCTCCTAATCCTGATCTTGATCCTGCTCCTCGCGTCTTCTTCCCCTTTGACGCACCCCCTCCCATCCCGTAGCGTCGCGCCCTCTTTCGATCATGTTAGGCACCATCTTTAAGAAAATCTTCGGCTCAAAGAACGAACGCGAGTTGAAGCGCCTGTGGCCGCTCGTGAAGCAAATCAACGAGCTGGAGGCCGCCCTTCAGTCGCAGCCCGCCGACGCGCTCCGCGAGAAGACCGCCGCTTGGAAGGCCAAGCTCTCCGCCATCAAGGACGACGCCGAGCTGGCGCGCGAACTCACAGCCGTCCTGCCCGAGGCCTTCGCCGTGGTGAAAAATGGCTGCCGCCGCATGTGCGGTCAGGACGTCACGGTGCGCGAGCATCCGCTGCGGTGGGAGATGGTGCCCTTCGACGTGCAGCTCATCGGCGGCATGGCCTTGCACAAGGGGATGATCTCCGAAATGGCCACCGGCGAAGGCAAGACGCTCGTCGCCACGCTCCCGACCTACCTCAACGCCCTGACCGGCCGCGGCGTCCACGTCGTCACCGTCAACGACTACCTCGCCGCCCGCGACAGCGAGTGGATGGGCGCGGTCTATAAGTTCCTCGGCCTGACCGTCGGCTGCATCCTGCACGACCAGCCCCCCGCCGTCCGCCGCGCGCAATACGCCTGCGACATCACCTACGGCACCAACGCCGAATTCGGCTTCGACTACCTGCGCGACAACGGCATGGCCACCACCGCCGCCGACCAGGTCCAGCGCGGACATTACTTCGCCATCGTGGACGAGGTGGACAGCATCCTGATTGATGAGGCGCGCACGCCGCTCATTATCAGCGGCCCCGCAGTCGTGGCGCGGGACTGCCAGGTTTATCTCCAATACAAGCCGAGCATCGAAGGACTCGTGCGCGCGCAGCATCAGCTTTGCGACCGCTATCTCCGCGAGGCGGAGGAGCACCTGAAGAAGCTCCAACCCACCGACGGCTCGCAGCCACAGGGCGCCGAGGCCTTGGAGAAGGAAGCCGGCCTGCTCCTCTACCGCGTGAAGCTCGGCCAGCCCCGCTCCCCCGGCCTCGCCCGTCTGCTCGAAGAGCCGGCGAACATCAAGCTGATGAACAAGGCCGAGCTGGACCTCCACCTCGACCAGTCGAAGAAAGACCTCTACGCGCAGAAGGAGGAGCTGTTCTTCGCCATGGAGGAGAAAAGCCACGAGGCCGACCTCACCGAGAAGGGCCGCAAGCACCTTTCCCCGAACGACCCCGATGCGTTCATGCTGCCGGACCTGATCACGCAGTTTCACGAGATTGACACCGGCCCGGTGGCGGACGCCCACAAGCGCCTCGAAGCCAAGCAAAAAGTTCAGGCCGACTTCGAGGCGAAGGCCGAGAAGATTCACGTCATCAGCCAGCTCCTCAAGGCCTACTGCCTTTACGAGAAGGACGTGCAATACGTCGTCCAGGAAAACAAAGTCATCATCGTGGACGAGAACACCGGCCGCCTCATGACCGGCCGCCGCTGGAGCGACGGCCTGCACCAGGCCGTCGAGGCGAAGGAGAACGCCATCATCGAGGAGGAGACGCAAACCTACGCGACCATCACGATTCAGAATTACTTCCGTCTCTACCACAAGCTTGCGGGCATGACAGGCACCGCCGAGACCGAGGCGCAGGAGTTCTTCGACATCTACAAGCTCGGCGTGCTCGTCATCCCGACCAACCGCCCCATCGCGCGCAAGGACCAGAACGACTCCGTCTATAAGACCAAGCGCGAGAAGTTCGAGGCCGTCCTCAAAGAAATCCAGACCGTCCACGCGCTCGGTCGCCCCATCCTCGTCGGCACCGTCGCCGTTGAATCAAGCGAGCACCTCTCCCGCATTCTCAAGCGCGCCGGCCTCATTCACTCCGTCCTCAACGCCAAGTTCCACGAGCAGGAGGCTGAAATCGTCGCGCGCGCCGGCCAGAAGGGTTCCATCACCATCGCCACGAACATGGCCGGTCGTGGCACCGACATCAAACTCGGCCCCGGCGTCGCCGATGCCGGCGGCCTGCACGTCCTCGCCACCGAACGCCACGAGGCCCGCCGCATTGACCGCCAGCTCCGCGGCCGCTGCGCGCGCCAGGGCGACCCCGGCTCCTCGCACTTCTTCATCGCGCTCGAGGACGACCTCATGCGCCTCTTCGGCTCCGACAAGATCGTGAAGGTCATGGAACGCGTCGGCCTCGAAGAAGGACAGGAACTCGAGCACCCGCTCCTGAACCGCTCCATCCAGACCGCGCAGAAGCGCGTCGAGCAGCACAACTTCCAGGCCCGCAAGCGCACGCTCGAATACGACGACGTGATGAACAAGCAGCGCGAAATCGTTTACGGTTTCCGCAACGAAATCATCCGGGGCGACGACGTGCGCGACCGCCTCATGGACATCATGGAAGAGGTCGTCCTCGCGAAAGTGGACGAGTTCACCGCCGCCGACACCGAGATTGCCGAGTGGAACATCCGCGGCCTCGCCGACTGGGTGAACCTCAACTTCCCCATCGGCATGCCCGAGGAGAAAATCCTCAAGGTCGCCGAGGATGGCGGCGAACTCCCCGTGCCCGGCTCCGCCTTCGATGGGCTCAGCGCCGCGCAGTTCGCCGTCTGCCATTACATCGCGAAATCCGTGCGCGACTCCTACGACCTGAAGATTCAGTTCGAGGACGCCGAGGCCCTCAAGAACGTCGAGCGCTACATCGTCCTGAGCGCCATCGACAAGCTCTGGCAGGAGCACCTCTACAACATGGACTCCCTGCGCACGAGCATCGGCCTGCGCGCCTACGGCCAGCGCGACCCGCTCATCGAATACAAGGCGGAAGCCTTCTCCCTCTTCGACACCCTGATGGTCAACATCAAGACCGAGATCTGCCACAACATCTTCCGCAGCGCCTCCTCGATGCTCGCCTTCGAGAACTTCCTGAAGAACCTCCCCACCGTTGCCAGCCACTCTGACAGCGCGCCCTACGGCGGAGCCGAGCCGCCGGTGAAGGCCGGTGCCTCCGACATGGTCAGCGAGGCCAGCGAAGCGCTCTCCAAGCCGCCGCCCAAGCGCAGCGGCCCCAAAGTGGGCCGCAACGACCCCTGCCCCTGCGGCAGCGGCAAGAAATACAAGCAGTGCTGCGGGCG
>JBEBFV010000022.1:0-26135 GCA_040081795.1 Limisphaerales bacterium
CGGCTGGAGCTTCCTCCCAAGCCTGGCGCCAAAGCCCCCGCAGCGGCAGGCGGCCACGAAATCAAACTTCTTGTCCCGCAGGTGGACGAGTCGGCGGCAAGCGCCCGGATTCCCGAGACCAGCGAGGCCGAGATGCCGACGATGGATTCGTCCCAGGCGGCTCCGGCCGCGCCCGCTGCCAAACCCGGCGGCCTGAAGGGTGGCCCGCCCGGCAGCAAGCCCGGTGGCATGCTGGGCAAAGTGGCCCAGGCCCCCGCGTCCGCGTTGCCAGACTCCACTCCCTCCGCTATGGCGCTGCCGGCGAAGAAGGCGCTCCCCAAGCCGGAGATGTCTTCCGCCCCGATGGTTGCGGCTGTGCAGGGCGGCGTGCGCGTCCGGTGGTTTGACATCACATTTGGTGTCATCGCCGTGGGGGCCACGCTTGGGGCCCTCGTGCGGCTGCTGATGATTCTAGGCGTCTTCTAGTTGGAGCCGCCGTTCCATTCTGACTCAACTGACTCCTCCTATGGCTGAAGGTTCTATCGTCAACGTCACCGAAGCTTCGTTCGAAGCCGACGTCCTCAAGTCCGCCACTCCCGTCCTCGTGGACTTCTGGGCCGAGTGGTGCGGCCCCTGCAAGATGCTCCTCCCCGTCCTCAACGAGCTGTCCACCGAATACGCCGGCAAGGTGAAGATCGCCAAGGTCAACGTGGACCAGGCAGGCATGCTCGCCTCGCAGTATGGCGTCCAGAGCATCCCGGCGCTGTTCTTCTTCAAGGGCGGTCAGGTCGTCGCCCAGGTCGTTGGTGTGCGCTCCAAGAAAGACTTGAAGGCGCAGCTCGACCAGATCGTGTGATCCGCATGGGGAGGTAACATGGCCCTCCTCATCACCCCACGCGCCCTCGCCCAGCGGGGTGAATTCTACTACCAGCTCTCCTCGATGATCCGGGCGGGCCTGCCCCTCATCGGCGCGCTCCAGACCCTGGAAAAAAGCCCCCCCGCAGCCTCCTACCGCAAGCCCATCGCGCGGATGCTTGCGGAACTCAAGGGCCGCAGCAACTTCACCGGCGCGCTCGCCACCATCGGCGACTGGCTGCCCATCTTCGACAAGGCGCTCCTCGAAGCCGGCGAGCAGTCCGGACGCCTCGACGAATGCTTCCGCCTCCTCGCGAACTACTACGAGGAGCGCGCCAAGCTCGCCCGTGAGGTCATCGGCCAGATGATTTACCCGATGTGCATCGTGCATTTCGCCCTGCTCGTCTTCCCGGTGAATCTGCTCGTGGCAGCGGTGTTGCAAGACCAATGGGGTCCGCTCCTGATCGAGAAGGCAATCGCCTTTGGCACACTCTACGGCGTCGCCATCGCCTTCGTCCTCGCCAACAGCGGCTCGCGCGCCGAGTGGTGGCGCGCCACGACGGAGCAGATCATGGGGCTGGTCCCCGTCCTTGGCAGCGCCCGCCGCAACCTCGCCCTCGCCCGCCTCACCGCCGCGCTGGAGGCGCTCTTTTCCGCCGGCGTGGGCATCGTGGACTCGTGGGAGCTCGCGGCACGAGCCAGCGGCTCGCCTGCGCTCGCCCGCGAGGTGATGAAGTGGCGTCCGCAAGTCGAGGTCGAGCAGAAGGCACCGGGCGAGATCCTTGCGGACAAGAACGTCTTCCCCGCCATGTTCACAAGCCTCTACCGCACCGGCGAGATCAGCGGCCAGCTCGACGACACGCTCAAGCGCCTACACGAATACAGCCGTGTCGAGGGCCACCGGCAGATGCAGATGTTCACGCGCGGCCTGACCATCGCCATCATCGTGACCATCATGATGGCCATCGGCTACCAGGTGGTGATGTTCTGGGTCGGCTACTTCAACAACATCAACAACGTGTTGTCGCAGTAGCACTGCCTCGGCTTGCTGGAACCGATTTGCCTTCGCGC
This sequence comes from Limisphaerales bacterium, assembly GCA_040081795.1. GTDB lineage: Bacteria > Verrucomicrobiota > Verrucomicrobiia > Limisphaerales > SXTU01 > SXTU01. Next base: position 1,906 of record JBEBFV010000022.1, read on the forward strand.
CCTTTGCGGGAGGCGCTCCACACTTTCCCACTTTCCCGCTTTCTCACCTGCTCACTTTCCCCCATCATCCGCCCATGACCGTCTCCGAAATCCTCTCGGACGAGCGCCTCCGCCAGGACGAATTCCCCGTCTGCCGCAGCAAGGCCTACCTCGCCCACGCCGGTGTCGCGCCGCTCGCGCGCTGCGCCGCCGACGCCATCGGGCACTACAGCTTCATGGCCGCGCAGGACGACCAGGAGACGTGGCTGCCCAAGCTCCACCGCGCCGCCCGCGAGTCCGCCACCAAGCTCCTCGTCGGCGCGCAGCCGGATGAAATCGCCTTCGTCGGCCCGACTTCGCTTGCCCTCAGCATGGTCGCGGGCGGACTCACCTTCCGCCGTTCAGACAACATCGTCATCTACCACGACGACTTTCCCTCAAACGTGTATCCGTGGATGGCGCTCGCCGCCCAAGGCGTGAAAGTCCGCTACCTCAACACGCGCGAGCTGGGCCGCATCCGCCCTGTGGACGTGCTCGGCCAGGTGGACGAGAGCACGCGCCTCGTCGCGCTCGGTTCCGCGCACTTCATCGCGGGCTGGCGCATTGACCTCGACGCCATCGGCAAGGCCCTCCGCCAGCGCGGCATCCTCTTCTGTGTGGATGCGATGCAGACGCTTGGCGCGTTTCCCATCTCCGTTGCGAACGTGGACTTCCTCGCCGCCGATGGACACAAATGGTTGCTCTCGCCCTGCGCCGCCGGCGTCTTCTACGTGCGCAAGGAAGTGCAGGAAAAGCTCCGCCCTATCGCGCTCGGCTGGAACAACGTCCGCTGCCCAAACTACTCGGCGCAGGACTCGCTCGACTACCAATCCGGCGCGCGCCGCTTCGAGGCCGGCACCCACAACTGCGTCGGCCTCGTCGGCCTGAAGGCCGCGATGGACATGCTCGCTGACGTGGGTGTGGAGAACATCGCCGCCGAGCTGCTTCGCAAGCGCGCGTGGCTCGTGCCCGAGTTGCAGGCCAAAGGCTGGACCGTCCTCAACGCCGCCGCCCCGCCCGAGAACTGCGCTGGCATCATCTCCATCACGCGCGAAGCCTCCGACCTGCCGGCCATCCACCAGCGGCTCGCCGATGCCGGTGTCGTCACCTCGCTGCGCGCCAATCGCACCGGCAAGCAGTTCATCCGCCTCTCCCCGCACTTCTACAACACGGACGCCGAGCTGGCCCGCGCGGTGGAATTGCTGTGAAGCCGAGCGTGATGCATGATGCGTGACAGCAGTTCGATCGCACCCAACCGCGCTCACGCATCACGCATCACGCATTACCTCCCCCCATGACCATCAAAGACACCGAATTCGCCGACCTCCCCACGCCGAACGGCCCGATGCGCACTTACGTCTTCCGCCCGGCGGCGGAAGGGAAGTATCCCGGCATCCTGCTCTACTCCGAGATTTTCCAAGTCACCGGCCCCATCCGCCGCACCGCCGCGCTGCTGGCGGGCCACGGCTTCGTCGTCGCCGTGCCGGAGATTTACCATGAGTTCCTCCCCGTCGGCACCGTGCTCGCCTACGACCAGGCCGGTGCGGACAAGGGCAACGAGTTGAAGACCACGAAGGAGCTGGCCAGCTACGATGCCGACGCGCGCGCCGCGCTCGACTTCCTCCGCGCGCACCCGGCCAGCACTGGCAAGCTCGGCGTGATGGGCATCTGCATCGGCGGGCATCTCAGCTTCCGCGCGAGCATGAACCCCGGCGTGCTGGCGGGCGTGTGCTTCTACGCCACCGACATCCACAAGCGCGGCCTTGGCAAGGGCAAGTGCGACAACACCCTCGACCGCGTGCCGGAACTTTCCGCCGAGATGCTGATGATTTGGGGCCGTCAAGACCCGCACGTCCCGCGCGAAGGCCGCGCGCTGCTCCACAACGCGATGGCCGACGCGAACCTGAACTTCACCTGGCACGAGTTCAACGGCCAGCACGCCTTCCTCCGCGACGAAGGCCACCGCTACGACCCTGCGCTCGCCCTCACCTGCTACGGCCTCGTCCTCGAACTCTTCAAGCGCAAGCTCGGCGACGGTGACTTGCCCGCGAAAACCACCGGCGGCCCGGCGGAATCGAAGCACTGACCGAATCTCGTAGGGGACGACGTGAGGAGTCTCTGACTTCTTTCCGAGATCCGGCTTCCGCGTTCCGCGTTTGAGTGAGACTCCTCAGGTCGTTTCTAACGCGTTGAAACTCCCGGCTTCACGCGGGCGGGGGAGCGGGTAGATTCCGGCCATGACCACTTCGCTTCTTCGCGCCGCACTGTGCTGGCTCGTCGCGCTCTCCGCCGCTCGCGCCGCCGCGCAGACCGTTCCCGTCTATGGCGACATCACCGACGCCGGCACCGGCAAGCCCGTCGCCGCGCGGCTTTATTTGCGTGGCGACGCGGACGGCAATTGGCATTTCCCCAGGTCCGTCCCGCCCTACGGCTCCGCCGTGCGCTACGAGAAGCGCAGCGGGTTCAACACCAACGCCACCGAGTTTCACACCACGCTCTCGGCGCACCAGTGGGTCGCGGAGCTGCCGCCGGGCGGCTACACCGCCGTCGTCGAGCGCGGGAAGGAGTATCTGCCGCTGACGAACCGGTTCACCGTCGCGGCCAAACCCATCGAGGTGAAGCTGCCGCTCAAGCGCTGGGTGAACATGGCCGCGCGCGGCTGGTTCAGCGGCGACGCCCACAACCACCGCGCGCCCGCCGAATTGGAGTCCGCCATGCTCGCCGAGGACGTGAACGTGGCGCTGCCGATGATTGACTGGACCACGGTGGACACGATGCCGCCGTCGCTCAGTGACAAGAACATGAAGGGCAACTTCGGTGCGCAGCCCGTGGTCGTGGACCCGACGCACGTCTGGTTCCCGCGCAACACGGAATACGAAATCTTCCGCTCCGGCGGGAAGCAGCACACGCTCGGTGCGTTCCTCATCGTCGGGCACAAGGAGCGGTTCGACATCCCGGTGTTTCCGCTCAAGCGCGTCTCCGAGCGCGCGCACGCGGAGGGCGGGCTGATTGACTTGGAGAAGCACAACTGGCCGTGGTCCGTGGCCATCGTGCCGGTGCTCAAGCCGGACCTCTTCGAGCTGGCGAACAACCACCACTGGCGCGTCGAGTTCGGCGTGCGCAACTGGGCCGTGCCCGCGCCGAAGTGGATGCGGCTCGCCGAGCGCGGGTTGGGCAACGGCAGCGGGACGGACACGGAACTGGCGTGGACGCACTACGGCTTCGAGACCTACTACGCGCTGCTCAACTGCGGCTTCCGGCTCAAGCCCACGGCGGGCACGGCCAACGGCGTGCATCCGGTGCCGCTGGGTTTCAGTCGCGTGTATGTGCATTGCGAAGGTGGTTTTAGTTATGAGAAGTGGATGAAAGGGCTGGGGGAGGGGAGGAGCTTCGTGACGACGGGGCCGCTACTCATGGCGACGCTTAATGAAACACTGCCAGGGACGCACCTAAAATTCCCGGGACCAACAAAAGTGAAGTTTGAAACCACCACACCACGGCAGGATGGAAAGCTTAACTACGAGTGGGTCATCAATGGCGATGTTCAGGAGGACTTGAAATATGGAGTTAGCAATTCAGAGACTGGCAGGTATCTCACCAAGAAATCCGGTGTTGCGGTAAGCGGCATGACTGTGCCCGGAATCGGAGGCGCACCAGATCGCAAAATTTGGGGAGATTTGGAGATCCAAGAATCAGGTTGGGTGGCAGTCAGGTGTTTCGTAAGACTTCCTGATGGCCGCCTCCGCTTCGCCCACACCGCGCCGTGGTGGGTGGAAATCGAGGGCAAGCCGCTCCGGCCCCGGCGCGAGCAGGCGGACTGGTTCGTCCAGCGCACCGAGGAGGAAATCGCCCGCAACACCGGCGTCCTCTCCACCGAGCAGCTCGCCGAGTTCCACGAAGCCCTCGCCGCCTGGAAGAAGATTCAGGCGACGGCGAAGTGAGTTGAGAACCTGTAGCGGCGGTCTGTGACCGCCGTGTTGCGCTCCCTTTCTCAGATCGCCCGTTGACCCGTTGGCTTCACCACTCGGCGCTCGCAGAGCGCCGCTACAGATGCCTCCGGCACCGCAGATTTCAGAGCTTTCCACCTGGCTTCTGAACTGCGTCACGGATGTCGGTCAAGCAGTCCACGAGGAAGGCGAGGAAGAAGCCGCCCACCAGCAGGCAACCGCCAACGAGCGCCATTTGCCGACCGGCAGGCGAAGGCGCGGGGCTGCACGCCATCACGATCAGACCCGTCAGAAGCACGAAGAGGCTCAGGCCACCGACCATTCGCAACGCGATCGCCCAGCCGGAACTCTTGGTGCTCATCGCCTGTTGCGCCAGCGGTGTCACCGGGTCAATCGCCAGCCAGCTCAGGCCGCCGACCACATACACGGCGGCGAAGAGGTAGAACACGGCGTTCCACGTCGGCGAGGCGGCGTCGGGCGCGTTCGTCAGGGTTAGGACCATGGGCACGACGAAGCCGGGCATCGCGCCGCCGAGGTTGCCCATCATGTTCATGCTGCCGGAGAGCGAGCCGGTGTGCTTGCCGCCGACTTCCATGCATGCGCCCCACGCGCCGGGCATCGCGAGGTCGTTGCAGAAGCTCGCCATGCCCACCGCGAGCATCGAGAGAATGGGGATCCACGATCCGGCCGTCGCGGCCGAGGCGGACTGGCGCAGCCAGATCGAGGCCAGCAGCATCACCGCAGCCGCGCATAAACCGGCGCAGCCCATGAACCGCCGCGCGCTGGCCGAGCTACCGAAGTATTTCTCCAGCGGGGCCGATACCATGCCGGCGAAGAGCGAGCCCAGCCCGCCGAAGAACAGCGGGACGCACGCCAGCAGCGCGCGGTTGATGTCGGAGAGGTTCGGGAAGGTCTCCTTGATGAAGGTCGGCATCCACGTGATGTAAAAATACCACGCGAACGACATGCAGAAGTATTGCAGCCAGAGCATCCACACGCTGCGGCTGGAGAAGAGTTCCGTCCACGGCACGGAGTGGTCGCCGCCCGTCGCGTGCGAGTGGTCGCCGATGATGGCAAGCTCGCCGGCGTTCACGCTCGGATGGTTTTTCGGCAGGTCGCAAAACCACTTGTAGAAGAACACGGCCCAGACGACGCCCAGCAGGCCGAAGATGAGGAAGACCCATTTGTAATGCAGCCCGAGGCCCGCCTTGCCCTCGCCGCCCGTCGCGAGCATCCAGCCCACGAGCAGCGGCGTGAAGGCCCCGCCCCAGCGCGCACTCAACCACATGACGCCCTGTGCCTTCACTCGCTCGTAGGCGGGGAACCACAGCGTGAACGCCTTGGTCACGTTCGGGAAACAGCCCGCCTCGCCCACGCCGAACAGGAAGCGATAGACGATGAGCGACGCGAGGTTGAACGCCCAGCCCGTCGCGATGGTGAAGACGGACCACATGGCGACGACGCGCATGAGCACCTTGCGTGGCCCGATCTTGTCGCCGAGCCAGCCGCCGGGAATCTCGAACAGCGCGTAGGCCAGGCTGAACGCGGTGAAGGCCCAGCCCATCTGCTCCTTCGTCAGCCCGAGGTCCTTCTGCATCTGGGGAGCCGCCTGCGAAATGCACACGCGGTCCACGTAGGTGATGACGGCCAGAGAGACGGCGAAGAACAGGACGACGGAGCGGGCGCGTGTGGGCGCTTCGTGTGTGGCGGACATGGGGTGAGTAAACCGGGTTCAACGCCCGGACGCAAAGGAGCAAAGCACTGCCGGCAGAATTTCTTTCTCCACACCCCTCGCAAGATCGAGCCGGGTCACGCGGGACAAACGCAGTTGAAGCCGCCGAGTTTAACCACAGAGACGCGATGAACACAGAGGAGAGCGGCGGTTTGCCTTCTCTGTGTTCATCGCGTCTCTGTGGTCAAACCGCAGCCACCGGCTCCGCCATCGTCCTCGGCAGCATCCCTTGCTCGTCGAATTTCAGCTCGCGTGGCTCAGTGAGGATTTCCAAGTCAGCGCGGACGCGAGCCAGCGGCAGGAAGGATTCGCCGCACTCGACTTCCTCCACGTGCAGCGTGTTCTGAATCCACAGCAGCTTCGCGTGCGGCGGCTCGGTGAGGCCGATGGTCGAGAGCGCCACGTCGAGCAGCTCGCGGTCGGTGTCGTAGTGCGGCGGGATCATGGCCACCTGCGGGTAGCAGGCCGTGGCGACGTTGATGTAGGTGACGCGCTTGTCCATCGCCTCGACCACGCGAGAAAGGCAATACTCGGACTTGCCCAGGCCCGTCGCGTTGCCGTGCGTCTGCTCGGTGAGGCTGCGGATGGCGATCTTCTTGATCTTCGGAAACTCGTGCTCCTCGGTCCAGTGCTCGTAGCGCTTGCGGCCGATGACGTTCGTGTCCATGCCGCAGCCGGAAATCTCCTTGCCGATCTCGTCCACGAGCAGCAGGTCCGCGTGGTCGAATGGCAGGCGCGGAAGCCACTTGGCCGCGAGGGCGAGGAGTTCCTTGTCCTGCGCCTCCAGCTCATGCGGCAACACCGCGCGGATGAGGCCGGTCTGGTCGTAGGCGTTCTCGACGATGCCGAGCCCGGCGAGGATGCGGCCCTTCTCGATGACGCGCCGGCCCACGCTGCGGACGATGGTGTCGAACGAGTGGTCCACGAACGCGCGGTGGTAAATCTTCGCACCCTCGTGCTTGCCAAGGCCGATGAGCAGCATCTTCATCAGGCCGCTCTGATGGTCGCCGAACAGCTCGGTGTGCGGCTTCACGCGGCCCACCACCACGACATGATCGGCGGCGAGCGCGTCGCGCCCGAAGTGAACGGGAATGCCCTCCGCCGTGCGGTCGAGCACGACAGTCTCCATGCTGGTGCGGACGGGACAGCCGCAGAAGTCCTCGGTCACGCCGTAGTTGGTAAGGATGGCGCGCTGGCCCTCGGGCGTGCCGCCGCCGTGGCTGCCCATCGCGGCGACGATGAAAGGCTGTGCTCCGGCGTCTCGGAAGAAATCCACCGTTGCCTTGAGGATCGCCGCGATGCTCGTGATGCCCCGGCTGCCCGCAGTGATGGCGACGGTCTGTCCCGGCTGCACGCGCTGCGCGACACCGATGCGGGTCAGTTCCGCCTGCACCGTCGCCGCCACGTCTGCGACGAGCGGACGCTCGAACGTCTGCCGGACGCGGAAGGATTTTGGGTAGCGGGCTGACACGAGCGAAAGCTAGCAGTGGTGAAAGAAGCGCGGAAGGGGATTCCCGCGAAGCGAGTCGTGAAGTCGTTACGCCTGATTGCTCTTCGCTGCCGCTTGCTTGGCCGCATTGCGCTGACGGCCTCTTTCCCTCATCAACTTCCAGCAGATTGTGAGGCTGAGTGTCATAATCGAAGCCGCTGCGGCGGACACAATGGCGCAAATCCGTGCTTGCCGAGCTAGGTCGTAAATGAGGTCACCCTCTCGCGCACTCGCGAAGAGTTCGGAATACAGACTCAGTTGGAGAAAAACTCCGCCCAACGTGAAGAGGGAAACGGTGAAGCCGACGCTGCAAGCGGAGATCTTCATTGCTGTCTTGGAATCGATGGGCGGCAATCCGATGGACGCCTCCCAACGCTTTGACGCAGCCCATGCCGCCCAGACGAGCAGGCCGACAATCGGCCACAGGAAGAGGCTGCCATCCCTCCACGGATTTAGATTGCGCACAAAATACGTTGGTAGAGCGAGCACTTGGAAAATCAAGCCGATGCCCCACATCCACTGCCCGACTCGCTGTGCGCCGAACCGCGCACCGGCACCCAGCGCGAAGTAAACCGGCGCGCTGAGGACGAAGACCCAATCGCGCCAGCCGAAGTCCACAAAGTCATGGTAAAAATACCAACGCAGAAACCCGGCAGGAATCATCAGAACACCCACCGACACTAGCGCCGAGACAATCGGCACCTTCTCTTCGGCCTTGTTGGTTGATGCGTTCACGACACAAACCCGACCCTGCCCGGCAGTAGCCCGCTGAAGCTCGTCACTGCGCGGCCCCAAACAAATCCGGCGCGGCGCGGGAGACGAGGGCTTGGGAGCGGGTGAGGATTTCGGCGGAGGATTCGCAGGCGAGCGCGAAGTCGGCAAGCTCCTTGCACTCGGAAAGCTTCAGCCGGCGGATGATGTATTTGATGGGCGGCACCAACGGGGGCGTGATGCTGAGTTCGTCCACGCCCAAGCCGAGGAGCAGCGGGATCATCGCGGGGTCGCTGGCCATCTCGCCGCAGACACCGGTCCAGATCCCGTGCCGGTGCGCGGCCTCGACGGTGAGCTTGATGAGGCGCAGCACGGCGGGATGCGTGGGGTCGTAGAGGTAGGCGATCTTCTCGTTCAATCGGTCCACGGCGAGCGTGTATTGGATGAGGTCGTTGGTGCCGATGCTGAAGAACTTCACGCGCTTGGCGAGCGAGTCGGCGATCATCACGGCGGAGGGAATCTCGATCATCGCGCCGATCTCGAGGTTCTCGTCGAAGGGCACGCCCGCCGCGCGCAGCTCGGCCTTGCACTGCTCGACAAGCTCGTTGGACTGAGTCAACTCCTCGAGGCCGGAGATCATTGGATACATGATCTTCACGTTGCCCTCGGCGCTGGCGCGGAGGATGGCGCGGAGTTGCGCGCGGAAGATGGCGGACTCCTGAAGGCAGAAGCGGATGGCGCGCCAGCCGAGGAAAGGATTCATCTCAGCCGCGTCCTGCGCGATGCCGACGATGCTGGGCAGCTTGTCGCCGCCGAGATCGAGCGTGCGGATGATGACGGGCTGGGGCTTCAGCTCGGAGGCGACCTGACGATAAGCCTGATACTGCTCCTCCTCACTCGGGAGCGTCGAGCGGTTGAGGAACAAGAACTCCGTGCGAAACAGGCCAACGCCCTCGCCACCGGCGATTTTCACCTCGGCGGCGTCGCTGGCCTCCTCGACGTTCGCGGACAAAGTGATTTGCGCGCCGTCGAGCGTGACGGCGGGCTGGTCGTGAATCTCGTGCAGCCGCTCCTCGAAGCTCTTCTGGCGCTGCTCGATCTGGCCGTATTCGAAGAGCGTCTGGTCGGTCGGGTTGAGGATCACCACGCCGGTGAAACCGTCGAGCAGCACGGTCTGGCCGTTGTGGAGCCGGTGGCCCGCGTCCTTGAGGCCGACGACCGCCGGGATGCGCAACGACCGCGCCATGATGGCCGTGTGCGAGGTCTTGCCGCCGACATCCGTGCCGAAGCCGAGCACCATCTTCTTGTCGAGGCGCGCGGTGGTGGAGGGCGCGAGATCGTGTGCGATGACGATGCACGGCTCCTTGAGGCGGCCCACATCCACGGCCTCCTCGTGGCCGATGAGGTTGTTGACCACGCGCCCGGCGACATCGCGCAGGTCCGCGACGCGCTCGCGAAGATAGTCGTCCGCGACCGCCTCCAGCGTCTGCGCGAAACGCTCGGCCACGGTGTGGAAGGCCCATTCCGCCGTGACCTTCTCCTCGGCGATCATGCGCGTGACGCCTTCGAGGAGCGTGGGGTCGTCGAGCACGAGCAAGTGGGCCTCAAGGATGCTGGCGTCCTTCGCGCCCATCGCGTGCGTCACCTGCTGCTGGATCTCGTGAAGCTGCTGGCGCGTGGCGAGAAGACCCTGTTCCAGCCGCTCAAGCTCCCGGGGCACGTCCGTCTCGGCGACTTCCTGACGCGTGATCTTCGCGCGCTGCTGGCCCAGGACGAGAACTTTGCCGACGCAGACGCCCGTGGAGACGGGGATGCCGCGAAAAATCGCTTCTCCCGTGGCGGCGTGCTCAGGCATGGCTACCCCTTAGCCCAGACGCGGCGTTTTGGAAATTCAAAAGTCGGGAGAAGTGGAGAAAATGATGCGTGATGCGTGATGCGTGAGAGAGGAAGGATGCGCCCGGCGTTCCTCACGCATCACGCATCACTGCTCACTTGTCGTTCTTGCCCTTCTTGGCCTTCGTCTGGCTCTGCGCCTTCTGATACTGCTGCGACTCGGCGTTCGCCTTCTTCTGCGCGGCCGCGACTTCCTTCTTGTGCTTGTCCACCTCGGCGCGGACGGTCTTCGCCTTGTCGGCGGAGTCGCGCTCGGCTTGTTGGGCGGCCTTCACGTCGCTGTCCTCCTCGGCGGCCTTCTGCACCTGCGCCTGCACGGCGGCGACCTGCTTGCCGGCCTCGGCGAGCTTGCCGCGCAACTGCTGGATGTTCGCGTCGGCCTCGATGCGCTCGCGCTCCAGCTCGGTGGGGCGGCGGATGGTCTTGGAAAGCTCGGCGGTGAGCTGCCGCTTCTTCTCGTCGGCCAGCGTGGTGTCGTCACGCACGTTTTGGAGGCGGGCGCTAGCCTTCTCGGCCTCCTTCGCTGCGGCCTGATGATCGGCCTGCGCACGAATCTCCTTCGACAGCACGGTCTGCGCCGCCTCGATGGCTCGCGATGCGGCATCGCGCTGGGCGATTGCGGTGGGCAGGCCGAGCTTCTTGCTGAGCTCGGCGAACGCGGCTTGGCGGGCCTTCTGGATTTTTGCCAGCGCCGCCTGGTGTGCGGACTCCGCCTTGTCCGCTTCCTTCTCGGCCTTGCTCAAGTCCTGGTTCGCGTCCGTGAGCGTGTCCTTCGCGGCGTCCAGCTCCTGCTTGGCCTGCTGGGTGGGTTGATTTTGCTTCGACTTCGAGTTCTGGGCCGGCGCGGAAGCCGGCGCGAACGCGAGGCTGAGGATCGCGAGTGCGGTGGGGAGAAGCAGACGGCGCATGACGAACGCTTGGACGGGACTAGGTGTCGGTGAGTTACAATCTGGCAGGCGAGCAACGTGTTCAAAGTAGCCGCCGAGGTCAGGAGGCGGATTTCCCGACATTCCTCATCGATCGGTCCGCCTCATTACCTCGGCTACGGGCTACGCCAGCAGCTTGCAAGGCGTGAAGCCCTTGCGCAACGAAGCCCACGGCTCCTGCGCGGAAACGTCAACGGGATCGGGAACGCCAGCCTTCTCAGCGGGAAGATTCGCCGGCGAAAGGATGGCGAGGAATACCAGCGGCTCCATGTGCGGGTTGTAGGTGGCGTGGATGGTGCCCGGCGTGATGTGCGCCATTTCCCCCGCGCTCAGGATGCGACGCTCCTCCCCGACCCACTGCTCCGCGCGCCCGTAGAGGACGTAGATGATTTCCTCGCGGTGCGGGTGGAAATGGAACGGATGGCAATGCATCGGGTCCATGTTCGCGCGCACGAGCAGGAGCTTGTCGGCGGCGACGAGGTCCGGGCGGCAGAGCCACTCGTTGTTGGTCCACGCGTTGGTCTCGCGGAGCGCGTCCGCGATCTGCACGAAGCGACGTTCTTGGGGGTTCATAGCAGTGCGCCAAGTGAGGCCGGCCAAGGCGAAGTTATTTCTTCTTCCCAAACTTCCTCGCCGCCGGGGCCTTCAGCTTCTTGAAGTCGCGCGTCAGGTTCGTCAGCGAGGCCTCCACGCCCATGCGTTCGAGCGAGCTTGCGCCGACGAAGCCAACGGCGTCGGTGCCTTGCATGACGCGGTTCGCGTCCTCGGGCGTGTTGATCGGCCCGCCGTGGCAGAGGAAGAAGATGTCCTTCCGCACGCGGCTGGCGGCATCAATGATTTCCTGTGTCCGCTTGATCGTGAAGTCCCACGTCACAACCGCATTCTTCACGCCGATGCTCCCGCCGACTGTCGTGCCGACGTGCGCGATGATGGCGTCCGCACCGGACTTCGCCATCTCAACGGCCTCTTCCGGCGTGGCGACATAGACGATGCTGAACAAGTCCATGCGCCGGGCGAGCGCGACCATCTCGAACTCCTTCTTCACGCTCATGCCGGTCTCTTCCAGGACGCCCCGGAAATGGCCATCCACAATCGTGTGCGTCGGGAAGTTGTTCACGCCGCTGAAGCCCATCTCCTTCACCTTGCCCAGCCAGTGCCACATGCGGCGGCGCGGGTCGGTCGCATGGACGCCGCAGATGACGGGGACTTCCTCCACGGTGGGCAGCACCTCGTATTCGCCGATCTCCATCGCGATGGCATTGGCGTCGCCGTAGGACATGAGGCCGCACGTCGAGCCGTGGCCGCTCATGCGGAAGCGGCCGGAGTTGTAGATGATGATGAGGTCGGCCCCGCCCTTCTCGATGAACTTCGCGCTGATGCCCGTGCCCGCGCCGGCGGCGATGATGGCGTCGCCTTTCTTGATGGTGCTCATCAGGCGGTCGCGGACTTCCTTGCGCGTGTAGGGATTTCCTTTTCCGGTCCAGGGGTTGGGCATGATTCGATGTCGGTTAAAAATCTGTCGCTCTATGCGAGCGTGCCGGGCATCGTATCGCCAAGCCCGCCCGGTTGAAAATGGCAAAGACGCACGCCCAACTATCCGAAACGCACACGCTCGGCGCACAGACGCGGCAGTGGGTCGTGCGCGCCAGCGCCGCCGACCCGCGTCCGTGGCTCAAGGACGTGCCGGTCTGCCCGGCGCTCGCGCAGCACCAAATCGCGCACCTCGGCGTCTGCCACGCGGTCGCGCCGTATCGCATCGTGCGGACGAAGCAAAGCGGCACTTACTTCCTCGCGTGCTTCGGCGGACGCGGCCGATTCCTCGTGGAAGGCCGATGGCAAACCTGCGGCGCGGGCACGGCCTGCCTGTTGCCACCGCACATTCTCAACGCCTTCCACGCCGAGCCGGGCGCTCCGTGGGAATTTGTCTGGGTGCGCTACGACCAACCCACCGACCAGCGGCCCATAGCCGGCGCCAGCTCGCCCGTGTTGGCGAAGTTCGACCCCGAGCCGGTGCGGCACGCGGCGCTGGGCCTGCATCACGAGGCGAAGGGCGCGGCGGTCCCCGCGCAAATGCAGCACTGGGCGGACCTCGTCCATGCCTACGTGCTGCGCTTCGCACGCCCGTGGCAGGTCGAGGACAGGTTGTGGCTGGTGTGGGAAGGCGTTGCCGCGCATCTCGACGAGGAGTGGACGCTGGAGCGGCTCGCCCGCCTCGCGCACATGAGCACCGAGCATTTGCGGCGGCTCTGCCATCGTCAGCTCGGCCGCAGCCCGATGCATCAAGTCATCTTCCTGCGCATGCGACGCGCGGCGGAACTCCTCTCCACTACGAACGACAAAGTGGAAACCATCGCCAACGCCGTCGGCTACCAAAACCCGTTCGTCTTCTCGAACACCTTCAAGAAATGGACCGGCTGGCGGCCCTCGGAGTTCCCCGGAAGGTCGAAGGAGAAGTAGGAATTCCAGAAACGTCCAACGGTCAACGCTCAACTTTCAACGTCCAAAGGCGCGGTCGTTCAATGTTGAGCTTTGGACGTTGGACGTTTCCCTATTTCTTCTTCTTGCCGCCGCCCATGAGCCTCTTCGCCACCTTCACCAGCCCCAGCTTGTGTGGCAGCTTGAACGCCGGGTGCTCGGCGATGCGCCAGTATTCGCGCGCCGTCGTGCGGAAGACGTCGTTGCGCACCAGCGCGTAGAGGTAGCCCTTGTAGTTCTGGTCTCGCCACGAGCGCATCGGCTCGGACTGGCTCAGGCGGCACTTGCCAAACTCAATCACGAACACCGAGCTGGGCAAATTGTAGGCGCGGAACTCACGGCCCGCCGCCTCCAACTCGTGGAGGAACGTATCCAGCCCGAGGTAAATGATGTCGCCGTCGTGGAAGGCCATCGCGCTGTCCGGCCCCATCGCGTTCAGGCAGAACCGCGCGTCGCGTAGCATCGCGGTGTCCGTGTGCTCGCCGTCAATGAAGCAGAAGTCCGGCTGGAATGGCAGGTCCGCCGGTTTGAGCGACTCGGTGCCCTTCTCGACCGGGATGACTTTCTTCACGTCCGCGCCCGGCACCTTCGCGAGCAGGTCAATCATGTTTTGCGTCGTGACGTGGGAATAATCGCCGCCCTTCTCACGCGCGTCGGGCACGAACTTCGGACGCGGATCAATCGAGATGATCCTCGTGCAGCCGGGGTCCGCCACGTAGGGCTGGAGCGAGCCGCCCTTGTAGGAACCGATTTCGAGGAACGTGAACTTGCCGCCCTTCCACTGGCGGAACGCGCTGTTCAACGCGAGAAACGAGCGGCGGTCGTCCTCGCTGCTCTGGCTCTCGATGGTCTTGAAGAGCGACAAGTCCTGCTGGTCAATCTGCTCCTGAATGGTGGGCATAGGCGTGATGTTCGTGCGCGGCAAAGTGCCAAGCGCGCGAAGTCGGGTAAAGGCGGAAATGCCGGATCCACGCGCAACGTCCAACGCGCCATGCTTCAACTTCGCTCCGTCCCCGCCGCCTTCCTCGCCCTCGCCCTGCCGCTTCACGCCGCCTCCATCGCCGACGAGCTCGCCGCCGCCAAGTGGACTCATCACGCCAAAGCCCCCGGCTATTCCGAAGGCCCGACCTGGTTCAACGGCGAAGTCTTCTTCTGCTCCGGAGCGCTGCTGAAAGTGAATCAGGCTGGCAAGGTCTTCTCGTGGCTCGACATCAGTCCAGCCGGCACGTTTCTGCGTCGCGACGGCCAGATCCTCATCGTGGACAAGAAGCACAAGGCGGTTCTCGCACTCGCCACGAATGGCGTCGTCTCCGTGCTGGCCGACCAGTTCGAGGGCAAGCCGCTGCGCGGACTAAACGACGTGACCGTGGACGCACGCGGCAACATCTACTGGACCGACCCCGAAGGCTCCTCGTTCGCGAAGCCCGTCGGCGACATCTACCGCCTCAGCGTCGCGGGCAAGGTCACGCGCGTCGCCAGGGGCTTCGCGTTTCCCAACGGCCTCGACGTGGATCCCGCCAGCCGCTTCCTCTACCTCATCGAATCGCAGTCGAAGAAGATTCTCCGTCTCGCGCTGCCCGCTTCCGACGGCGCGCCACTCGGACCACCGGAACTGTTCTACGACCTCGGCGGCAGCGGCGGCGACGGCTGCGTGTTCGATGCGACCGGCAATTTGTGGGTCGCCGACTTCCACCGGCCCGATACGAAGAAGGGCCGTATCACCGTCCTCAGCCCCGACGCGAAAGTCCTCGGCCAGCTCGACGTGCCCGCGCAGGTCGTCAGCAACATCACCTTTGGCGGTGCGAACCACGACGAGATTTTCTGCACCACCGGCACGCCCGACGGCGTCTTCCACGCGAAGGTCGGCGTGAAGGGCTTTGCCGGCCATCCCGGCGCGGAACTGAAACCGCTGCGCACGCTCGCCACACTGCCGCACGAAGGCGCGCATCCGCTGCACGCGCGGCGCTTCGGTGTGCCCGGCAGCATCGGCATTTCGCGCGGCTGGTATGTCTGGCGGAAGTTCGACCGCGCCACCTGGACCGGCGAGTTTGAGCACGAAGGCAACGGCGAAATCTTCACCGCGAAGATTCTCCCGTGGGCCACGACCTACCGCCACCTCACCTACGGCGCGCACGTGGACGAGCCGCTGCCCGGTGAGCGCGTGAACTGCTTCTTCAATCCCGACGGCGACAAGCGGCGCGGCTGGCTCGTGCATTATCAGGATGAGGTTTGCCAGATGAAAGGACACGGCCACGCGTGGGTTGTCCAAAGCGTGAAGGCCGGCGGACGCGAGTTCAGCGCGAAGGTTTTCGCCGGTGACAAGCCCTTCGAGGACAAGCCGCGCGACTTCCAACTCGCCACTGACGCCAAGTTCTTCCGCCACGGCCAGCGCAGCGACACCCCCGCGCTTAAGACCGGCGACCGCCTCTACTTCACCTGGACCAAGGAAACCGACCGCCGCCTCGTGCGCCTCATCACCGACGACGCGAGCCTCGACGCGGTGAAGAAGATCGAGGCTGACGCAGTCGCCGCACGCATCGTGAAGGAGGGTCTCACGGGGCAAATCGAGGCCATTGACGGTGACACCGTCCACTTCCTCATCCACTCCGCATATTGGTTCCAAGGCAATCAGCTCAAGCCCGGTGCGGCCCTCCAACTCCGCGCCACCGACGCGCAGTTCGCCCCCACCGGCGACGCCATCGAAGCCGACCTCGTGGCGCGCAAAAACCTCGGCACCTACGGCTCCGGCGTGAACGAGACGACACTCAAGCTCAAGAACCCCGCCGACGCCAAGAAGCTCGCCGCTTGGAAGAAGAGCCAGGTCGTGCGCGTCATCGCCAAGTAGGACGGCGCGTCCCGCCGTCTTTTCAAAATCCTGTCGGATTCCGACCAGCGGTGGCGATAGACTGGAAACAATGCACGACGATCTGGATATGCTGCGGCGCTTCTCCCGGGACGGCGAAGAGGAGTCCTTCGCCGAACTCGTCCGGCGGCACTTGAATCTCGTCCATTCCGCCGCGCTGCGTCAGGTCCGCTCGCCGCAGCTCGCGGAGGAGGTTGCGCAATCCGTCTTCACCGACCTGGCGCGGAACGCAGGCAAGTTGAAACCAGGCACCGTGCTTGCCGCGTGGCTTTATCAGGTCACGCGGCGCACCGCCATTGACGTGGTGCGGCGGGAGGCGCGTCGCCAGCTTCGTGAACAAGTAGAAGTGGAGATGAACGCCATGAACTCGACCTCTTCCGATTGGGTGCAAGTCGAACCGCTGCTGGACGACGCGATGGCCGCGCTCGATGACACCGACCGCACCGCCGTGCTGCTGCGCTACTTCGAGAACAAGTCCCTGCGCGACGTCGGCGCGGCCCTCGGCACGTCGGACGACACCGCGCAAAAACGCGTGAGCCGCGCGGTGGACCGGCTGCGCGAATTCTTCGCCCAGCGCGGCGTCACTGTCGGCGTGAGTGGACTCGCCGTTGTCATCTCTGCCCACGCAGTTCAAGCCGCGCCCGTGGGCCTCGCTGCCGCCGTTTCCGCCAGCGCCACGCTGGCTGGAACCGCGCTTGCCACTTCCGCCACCGTCGCCACCACCCAGACCATCGCCATGACCACGATTCAAAAAACCATCTATGCCGTGACCCTCGCCGCCGCCGTCGGCACGGGCATCTACGAAGCACAACGGGCTTCCCGCCTGCAACGCGAGCTGCACGCGCTCCCGGCACTGACCGCGCAGGTCGGGCAACTGCGGCAGGAGCACGACGCGCTCGCCAAGCGGCTGGCCGCCAAGCAGCGGGAAGTGGAGCAGTTGCAGCGCGACACAGCGGACATTCACCGGTTGCGCGGTGAAGTTACCGGCCTGCGGCAGCAGACCAACGAACTCGGGAAGCTGCAGGCTGAAAACCGCAAGCTGGCATCGGCGAGCAAAGCCCCCAGCCCGCAGCCGGCCACCGATGAGCAGGAGCAGGTTCGATGGGTTCAGAAAGCGCGCGACGCCAAGACCCTGACTCATGCCCTAGTCCAGTTTGCCCTGGCGAACCAAGGCCGGTTTCCCACCAACTTCGACCGCGCTGAAAAATTCTTCAACGAGGCGCTTCGAAGTGATCTCAATCCCGGGGATTCACTGCGTGGCGTAGGAGAACTGCACCAGGCGACCAATCAATTCGAACTCGTGTTTCAAGGTTCATGGGATGAACTGAAGAATCGCGGGGCGGTGATCGTGCTCCGCGAACGACAGCCGCAGATGCGCAACGGAAGCTGGGCCAAGACCTACGCCTTCGCCGACGGGCGCGCCGAAGTTGTGACCGACCCGCCGGGAGGATTCGAGGCGTGGGAGAAGCAGCGCCTTCCGCCGGCAGCGGACGGAAAGTTATTCAGCGCAGCGCCTTCGCCGCGATGTCGCGGCGGTGGTGCGCGCCGTCGAAATGGATTTGCTCCACGGCGGAGTAGGCGGCGTTGCGGGCGGCGGCGAGGTCTTTGGCCCACGCAGTCACACCGAGGACGCGGCCGCCGTTGGTCACGGTCTGCCCGTCCTTCTTCGCGGTGCCGGCGTGGAAGACCTTGGTGTTCGGCAGCGCATTCGCTGCGTCGAGGCCAGTGATGGCCTTGCCTTTCGGATAGCTGCCGGGGTAGCCGCCGCTGGCCATGACGACGCAGACGCTGGCATTTGGACTCCACGCAAGTTCGTGGTCCGCGAGGCGGCCTTCGGTGCTGGCGAGGAGGAGTTCGACGAGGTCGTTTTCCAGCCGCGTGAGATAGACCTGCGTTTCGGGGTCGCCGAAGCGGGCGTTGAACTCCAGCACCTTCGGCCCAGACTTGGTAAGCATCACGCCGGGGTAGAGCAGCCCGCGAAAATCAATGCCGTCCGCAGCGCAGCCGCGCAGCCACGGTTGGAGGATGGCGTCACCGACCAACTTCAACTCGGCATCGGTGAGGAACGGCGCGGGCGAGTAGGCACCCATGCCGCCGGTGTTGAGGCCGGCGTCGCCGTCGAGGGCGCGCTTGTGGTCCTGCGAGGTGGGGAAGAGCTTCGCGACTTTGCCATCGCAAAGCGCGTGCAGGGAAATCTCCATGCCTTCGAGGAATTCCTGGATGACGATGCGCTGGCCTGCCGCGCCGAAGGCTTTGCTGACCATGATTTCATCCACGGCCTGCTCGGCCTCGCGGACGCTGGTGGTGAGCAGGACGCCCTTGCCGAGCGCAAGGCCATCGGCCTTCACCGCACAGCGGCCATCGAGGCTGGCGGCAAAGCGTTTCGCCGCGACCGGGTCGGTGAAGGTGCCGGACTTGGCGGTCGGGATGCCGTGCCGCTCCATGAAGTCCTGCGAGAAGGCCTTGCTGCCCTCGAACCGTGCGGCCTGTTTGTTCGGTCCCCAAATCTTGAAGCCATTCGCCTGAAACAAATCCACGACGCCGGCCGCGAGCGGGTTATCCGGGCCGACGACCGTGAAGTCTGGCTTCTTCTCTTGGGCGAACTTCAAGAGATTCGGCAAATCCTCGGCAGCAACAGGCACGCACTCGACCAATTGATTAAGAGTCAACTGGCCTGGCAACTGTTCCTCAGCGATCCCGGCGTTCCCCGGCGCGCACCACATCTGCGTGACGAGCGGCGATTGCGCGAGCTTCCAGACCAGCGCGTGTTCGCGTCCGCCAGAGCCGATGACCAAGAGTTTCATGCGCGGGGATTGAAGGCTGAAGTGCGGTGAACTTGAAGCCTCAACTTGCCCTTGCCGCCGCGCCCGTGCTGCCCGGATAGTCCGCGCGGCATGGGCCAGCACGAGTCTTTCTACCGAAACAACGAAGCTTACGCGGAGTTTCTCGCGAGCTGGGACCCTGCCTTCTATGGGAAATACACCGACGCGCTGCGCCCTGAACGCAAGGACGGCCGCTCGCTGGATGTGGGCTGTGGCGTCGGGCAAGTCGTGAGCGCACTGACGCGGGATGGCGTGGAGGCTTACGGCGTGGATGTGTCGGGGCCGAACGTCGCGCGGGCGCGGGAGTTCAGCGAGCGGTGCCAAATCTATGATGGCAACCGCCTGCCGTTTCCGGACCGGCACTTCGCCTGCGTGGGCGCGCTGAACGTGCTTGAGCATGTGGACGAGGCGGAGGCGTTCCTTGCCGAGCTGGTGCGCGTAACCGAGCCGGGCGGCAAGGTGGTCGTCTCCAGCCCCAACTTTCTTCGCGTCATCGGCATGCGCGACTACCACTACCGGATGCGCGGGCTGGGCAACAAGTGGCAGAATCTTCAGCGGCTGCTCGCGAAGCGGCGGCAGATGAAGGAAGCGCCGGAGCAAGTCCGCTTCGAGCGCGTGGCCCCGGTGGTGAAGACGCCGTTCGAGCCGGACGACGACGCCATCATCATGACCAACGCGCTGGAGATGGCGTTTCAATTGGAGCGGCTCGGCTGTGTGGTGGAACGCGCGCTTTGCACGGACCGTTACGTGTTCCCGCCGCTGGACTGGCTGCTCAATCTCACGCCGCTGCGTTACGGGATGCTGTGCGCGTTTGTGGTCGCACGACGTAAGAGCACATGAGCAACACCGACTGGGAGGCGCACTATCAGTCCAACGACACGCCTTGGGACAAGG
The DNA here is from genome assembly GCA_040081795.1 of Limisphaerales bacterium. Classification (GTDB taxonomy): domain Bacteria; phylum Verrucomicrobiota; class Verrucomicrobiia; order Limisphaerales; family SXTU01; genus SXTU01. Next base: position 21,676 of record JBEBFV010000022.1, read on the forward strand.
GCGAGGCATCGCCGGGTCTCGTGGACTGGCTCGCGGCGCACCCCGACGCGCCGCGCGGCACCGTGCTGGTGCCGGGCTGCGGGCTGGGGCATGACGTGCTTGCCTGGGCGGCGGCGGGGTTCTCAGCAACGGGCTTCGACATCGCGCCGAGCGCGGTGGAGCGGGCGAGGTTTGTGGGAACTCCGGAGCGAGCTGAGTTTCGCCTCGGCGACTTTCTCGCGGACGAGCCTCACGCGGAGTTCGACTGGGTGTTCGAGCACACCTGTTTCTGCGCCATCCAGCCAGGCCACCGCGAGGACTACGTGCGCGCGGTGCTGCGCTGGCTCAAGCCGGGCGGGCATTACCTCGCGGTGAACTATTTCATTCCCGACAAGGAAGGCCCGCCCTTCGGCGTGGACCGGGAGGAAATCTGGGCGCGGTTCTCACCGCACTTCGAGCTGCTGGAGGAGTGGGTGCCGCGCTCGTATCCGAACCGGACGGGGCTGGAGAGGATGTTCCTTTGGCGAAGCCGATACGAAGTTCCGAGTTCAAAGTTTAAGGTTCAAAGTTGAAGCGTGCCGCGACCGGCCGAGCGTGTGCGAACGCAACAAACTTTGAACTTGGAACCTGAAACCTTGAACGGGCTTACGCTCCCTTGCCGTTCATGACGGCGGTGATCTCGCGCGCGAGTTCCTCGACCTTGTAGGGTTTGCCGACCATGCCGCGGAAGCCGTGCTGCTTGTGGTTGGCCATCTCGGGGCCGTGTGAGTAGCCGCTGCTGACGATGGCGCGCACGTCGGGGTCAATCTCCAGCAGTTTCTGAATGGCTTCCTTGCCGCCCATGCCGCCGGGGATGGTCAGGTCCATGATGAGGGCGGCGTAGGGCTTGCCCTCGGCGCGGGCGGCGACGTAGGCCTTGATGCACGCCTCGCCGTCGGGCACGGCGTCCACCTGGTAGCCGAGGAATTCCAAGGCGGTCTGCGCCAGTTCACGGATCAACTCCTCGTCGTCCATTACCAGGATGCGGCCCTGGCCCTGCACGGCGGCGACCGGCTCGGGCTGGGCGGCCTTCACCTGCTTTTCGGAGGCAGGCAGATAGACGTGGAACTCGGAGCCAACGCCCGGGGTCGAGTCCACGGCGATGATGCCGTCGTGCTTCTTGACGATGGAGTAGGAGGTGGCGAGGCCAAGGCCGGTGCCTTTTTCCTTCGTGGTGAAGTAGGGGTCGAAGACTTTGCCGAGATGTTCGGGCTTGATGCCGGTGCCGTGGTCCTTGACGGTGATGCGGCAGAATCGTCCCGGCTGAAGTCCCAGCGGCGAATCCGCATCGAGCGTGACGTTGTCGGCGGAGACGCGCACGACGCCGCCGTTGGGCATGGCCTGCACGGAGTTGATGACGAGGTTTTGTATGACCTGGCTGAACTGGCCCTGATCCACCTCGACGGGCCACAGGTCCGGCGCGGTCTGAAACTCGCAGCGGACGTTCGAGCCGCGCAGCGCGAAGCTCGTGGAGTCGCGGATCAGCTCGGTGAGCGACGCGGTCTGGCGGACCGGCGCGCCGCCCTTGGCGAAGGTGAGCAACTGCGTGGCGAGGTCCTTCGCGCGCAGCGCGGCCTTCTCCGCCTCCTCCAGACGCTCGAACTGTTTCTCGCCCGGCTGGCAGAAGAGGCGCGCGAAGGAGATGTTGCCGATGACGGCGGTGAGGATGTTGTTGAAGTCGTGCGCGATGCCGCCGGCGAGGATGCCCAGCGAGTCCAGTTTGCTGGCGCGCACGCGCTCTTCCATGATGGCCTGCTGGTCGCTGATGTCGCGGAACACGAGCACGGAGCCGATGATCTTGCCCTCCTGGTCGCGTATGGGCGCGGCGCTGGCGGCGATCATGCGCTCCGGGCCGGTGCGCGAGACGAGGATGCTTTGGTCAGGAAGATCCACAATCTCGCCGGTGGCCAGAACTTGCGAGACGGGGTTGCGATAGGTCTGCCGCGTGCGCTGGTGCACGACGCTGAAGACGGACGGAAGCGGCTGGCCCAGCGCGTCGCCCTGCCGCCAGCCCGTGAGGTCCTCCGCGAGCTTGTTGATGATGCTCACGCGGGCGTCGGTGTCGGTGGCGATGACTCCGTCGCCGATCGAGCGCAGCGTGACCGTGAGGCGCTCCTTCTCGGCGGCGAGCGCGTCCTCGGCCCGCTTGCGGCCGGTCACGTCGAGCACGAGCGAGGCGACGCCGATGATCTGGCCGGTGGAGTCGATAAGCGGAGTGTTATACCAGTCGCAGATGATGGTTCGCTTGTCCTTGGTGCGGTTGGCGACTGCGAAGGCGTTGATGCTCTGGCGCGTGATCGAGTCCACGCCGGCCTTGTCGGGAAGGACGTTCTTGAGCACGTCCTGCCAGGTGCGCTGGACGTGCTCGCGGGCTTCCTCGGAGAGGCGCACGCCGGCAAGCAGGTTGGTGAAGAGGTTGGTGCCCGGCTCCTTTTTCTCGGAGAAGATCAGGATGAGCTCCGCCGCGTGCCGGCCCATCGCCTCGCGCGCCGTGTAGCCGAAGATGCGTTCCGCCGCCGGGTTCCAGGACGTGACCTGGAAGTTGAGGTTCCACTCGATGACGGCGAGCGGGGTCTGCTGGATGTGGAGGGCGAGCTTGCGCTCGGACTGCTGGCGCGCCTCCTCCGCCTCGCGCTGCGCGGAGATGTCCACCATCGAGCCGATCATCCGCACCGCGACACCTTGGCGGTCATGGATGATGTAGCCGCGGTCAATGACGTAGGCGAAAGAGCCGTCGCCGCGCCGGAAGCGATACTCGTCCGCCCAAAACTCGCCACCTGTCTGCACAGCGGCCTCGCGGCCGTTCCAAACGCGGCGGCGGTCCTCAGAGTGCAGCCGCTCCATCCACCATTCGAGCTGAGGGGACACGGCCTCGGCAGAGTAGCGGAACATGGCCTGCACAGCTTCGTTCCAGGCCAGGCGGTTTCCGGCGATGTCCCAGTCCCAGATCGCGTCGTTCGTCGCACGCTCGAGGAGGCGGTCGCGCTCCTGCACGCTGCGCAAGTCCTCGGCGAGCCGTTCCGCCTCCAGGCGCGCGCGCCCCTGCGCCCACGCGATGAGGAAGAGCAGGAGGTTCACCGAGATGCCCAGCCCGAGCACGATGGGCGGGAGGCGCTTGTAGAGGCCGCTTTCAAACGACGGCGACGAAGCCAGCACCAGCAGCCAGTCACGGTCCGCCACCCGCACCGCCGTCTGTCGGAGGAACTGCGCCTTGGCCGGTTCGCCGTGGCCACTGATGAACACGGACTCCGCCGGGATCTCGCGCTGGCCCGAGAACAGTTCTGCATGCATTTTTTGGTCGCCCGGGGCGTCGAAGATTCCCTCCAGCAGCCGGGGAAGGTCCAGCAAGGCAACGACGTAGCCGCGCAACGCCGCCTGTCGCTCGGCGGGCGTGGTCACGGGCTTGGCGGCGAGATATACCGGTTGGAGAATCACGACGTGTCCCGCTTTGGCATCCAGACGGGGAAAGGTGGTGCGTCCGCTGATGGCTGCCGAGCCGGTGTCCCGCGCTCGCGCCAACGCCTGGGTCATTGCTGCATCTGCCAGCGCGTCCGCGCCCAAAGCCGCGCGGTCAGCAGCGTCAGACTGGTTCAGGAGCACGACCGGGCAGTAGGCCTCGCGATCGCCCGGCGGTCGGATGGAATAACCGGAGTTGCCCTGGGCCCGCCACTTCGACTCATGCGCTGTCCGCGCACCGGCTTGAACGAGTTCCGCGTAGCCCAGCGCTTGAAAGCCGGGGAATCGCTCGGCGACCCCGATGCTGCGCGCGTAGCGGTTCCACTCGGCGACATCAAGCGCCTCGTTTGCTGTGAAGAAGCCGCCCAGGCTGACCACTTCGTCGAGGTAGCGCACGAGTCGGCGCTCCACTGCGGCCTGCTTCGACCGGGCCATCTGCTCAAAGCGCTCAAGGTCCCGCTCAATGGCATTGTCCCTGACCAGTCGGTAGGCCAGCAACGTGGGGACAAGCGAGATCACCAGCACAAGATACGCCGCACCCATGCGGCGCAGATGCTCCGGCCACCAGCCTGTTCGTCTGTTTCGCGGCAAACCCAAAGTCACTCCAATCCTGTGCGTTGCGCGCGAACATAGGACAAAGCGGCGGAGGGGGAAACTTTTTCTGGCACCCATGCGGCGGCGGTGTCTTCAGATTGTCACCGACTTCGGGATTGCGACCTCCGTGCTTTTGTGCCACATAGTGTGGCCATGAGCGAACGTCGCCAGCTCAAGTCCAAAGTCAGGAAAGCCAGGAAACCGAAACCCTCAACCCAGCGCCGCACCATGTCCGCAAAGACCAAGCCCGCCGCCCCCGCCCCCGCCCGCCCTTCTCCCCGGCTGTGCTGATGCCCTCGGAGAGTCCTGCCATACGGAGCGGTCTGTTGGGGACGACCGGGCGAACGCCGATGAAGTCATAGCCTTCCTCGCGTTGGCGGCGGGGCGTGAAG
>JBEBFV010000322.1:0-7458 GCA_040081795.1 Limisphaerales bacterium
CTCCTGCATGCCCCGCGCGCCGCGCAGCAGCTCCATCGTTGTCGTCGCGTCGATCCACGGCGGCAGGTTGCTCGTCGCCGGGATCAGCGCGTCACCGTCACGGGTCACCAGCAGGCGGCTCGGATGCGTCAGCGACGGGTGGGTCCACAGCGCCTCGGCGACGCCGTCTTCGCTCGGCGCGATCTGCTCCAGGGCCGGCAGCTTCACGCTCGATGGGACCCACGCGATGTACCAGAACGCCTCTCCTGCAAGCGAATTGAGCACATCGAAGGAGAAGCCTCCGCGATCAAAGGCCAGCACCGTGGGTCGTCCGAACTCGCCGTCGGTCAGCGTCTGCGCCTCGCGGAGCGCCCGCGCGACGAGCAGCACATGCCCGTGAAGAGAGTCACCCGCGGGCACCATGACCTCGCTGAAGGTGTGCCCCTGCAGGTCGTTCACGCGCACCGTCGCGAGGCCCTTTTCGGCGAGGCGGTGCTTGGAGTTCCAGCCCTTGCTGATGGGCGCGTCCCCCGCGTACGGCTTGAAGTGACCGTCGATGCCGAAGACGGGAATGGGCGGCGGGCGCGCGCTCATCAACGCCATCGTCGAGCGCACACCCACCGGCGCGGGCCGTGGCCAGCGCTCCGTGAAGAAGGGCCGCAATGTGAACGCCGAGCTTGGCCGCCGCGTGGCGGTCGAGGGCGCTTCGACCGGCGTGTGCGAGGCCCTCGGCATCCCGCCCGCGTGGGCGCGCCACTGCGAGGACGCCTTCCATCTCGGCCACAACAATCAACGCGATGACCTCGCGGCGCGGCTCGATTATCTGATCAGCGCCGGCAAGTTTGCGAAGTTTGAAGACAAGGTCCGTCAGCTCGGCTCCTACGGAGGCGGCAACCACTTTGGCGAATGCGAAGTCGTGCAGATCGCGGACAACGACCGCGCCCGCCGCGCCGCCGAGGTGTTTGGCCTGCGTGATGGCCGCGTGGCGTTCCTCTCGCACTGCGGTTCGCGCGGGTTTGGCTACCAGCTCGCGCAGGGGCAGTTCCGCACCTTGCAGGAGAAGTTCGCCGCCTGGAGCATCCCGCTCCCGGGCGACGACCGCGAACTCGTTTACGCCCCGCTCGGAACCGCGGAGGCGGACAACTACATTGATGACATGTCGCTCGGCGCGAACTTCGCGACCGTGAACCACATGCTGATCAACCAACTCGTGCTTGAGGCGTTCCAGGAAATCATCCCGGGCACGCAGGGTTCCCTCGTGTATTTCATCAGCCACAACATCGCGCGCCGCGAGATCGTCGCGAACCAGGAATGCTGGGTCCACCGCAAGGGCGCGACGCGCGCCTTCCCGGCCGGTCACTTCGCGCTCAAGGGCACGCCGTTCCACGAGACCGGCCACCCGATCCTGCTCCCCGGCAATCCGACCGCCGGTTCCTGCGTCATGGTTGCGGACCCCGGCGCGGAGAAGAGCTGCTACAGCGTGAACCACGGCGCGGGCCGCGCGAAGGGCCGCAAGGCCGCCATCCGCGAACTCGACCAGCAGACCGTGGACGCCGAGTTCACGGCGCACGACATCCTGACCAACTGCCGCACCTACCCGAAGGACGAGGCCCCGGCGGCCTACAAGGACTTCAACGAGGTGTTGAACTCGGTCCGCCTCGCCGGCCTGGCCAGCGAAGTCGCGCGCCTCAAGGCCCGCTTCGTGATCAAGGATTCGGATGACAGCCTGCGCGGAGCCGCGTGAGTCGCGGCGGCACCCTGCACTCGAACCGGCCCGGAAAACTTGCCACACTGCTCAAAACGACTGAGCACCGCAGGCATCAGCCTGCCGCCACCCATGTCACACCAACTGGACAACATCAGCGCGGGCACACAGGTCGTTTCCCTCGTGGAGGTGCGCGGGACGAATGATTCGCTTGTGCATCCGCGCGGGGCCGTGGGCGTCGTCACGCGGACGCCGACGGGCGATCAGGTGCAGTTCCTCGTGCGCTTCCCCGACGGCTTCGAGAAGGCGCTGGAGCGCGGGCAGATCGAGGTGCTGAAGCACTTCAAGGACCGTCTCGGTGAAGGCGGGCCGACGGCGGACTTTGATCTCGAACAGTTCATCATCTATCGCTGCGTGGTCGGCTCGCGCGCGTATGGGTTGGACCACGACGACTCCGACACCGACCGGCGTGGCATCTACCTCGCGCCGGCCGATCTCCAGTGGTCGCTCTTTGGCGCGCCGGAACAGTTCGAGGACAACGCCGCGCAGAGCTGCTACTGGGAGTTGCAGAAGTTCCTCACCATGGCGCTCAAGGCCAACCCGAACATTCTGGAGTGCCTCTACTCGCCGCTGGTCGAGAAGGCCACGCCGCTGGGAGCAGAACTGGTGGCAGCACACAGTGCCTTCCTGAGCCAGATGATCTTTCAGACCTTCAACGGCTACGCCATGAGCCAGTTCAAGAAGATCGAGCAGGACATCCGCAACCACGGCGCGGTGCGCTGGAAGCACGCCATGCACCTGCTGCGCCTGCTGCTCACCGGCGCGGCCACGCTGCGGGAGGCCCGGGTGCCGGTGCGCGTTGAGGCACACCGCGAGCGCCTGCTGGATGTGAAGCGGGGCGAGATGCCATGGGCCGACGTGGACGCTTGGCGCAAGGAATTGCACCGGGACTTTGAGCTCGCCCTCACCGAAACCAAGCTGCCCGAACGTCCCGACTACGAAGCGGCGAACCGTTTCCTCCTCAAGGCGCGGCGAACGATGATCCGGCCCGAAGCGGGCTGACGCGCACCATGGAACTCATCCTCTTCATCGGCATTCAGGCCACCGGCAAGTCGAGCTTCTACCGCGAGCGTTTCTTCAGCACGCACGTCCGGGTGAATCTGGACATGCTCAAGACGCGCCGTCGTGAAGCGCTGCTGGTCACCGCGTGCCTGGTAGGCAAAACCCCGTTCGTGGTGGACAACACGAACCTGACCCGCGAGGAGCGGGCTCGCTATATTGCGGCGGCTAAGGCGAAGCAGTTCGCCGTGCATGGCTATTTCTTCCAGTCACGGTCGGCTGATGCCCTGGCCCGCAATGCCGCGCGCACCGGCACGGCGCGCGTGCCCGACCTCGCCATCCGTGGCGCGAGCCGGCGGCTGGACCTGCCGTCGGCGGAGGAAGGCTTCGACTCGCTGCAATTTGTGCGTCTGGAAGGCCCGGACCAGTTCATCGTGGAGGAATGGAAACATGAAGTTTGATGACCTCGATACGAAGATGCGCCGCTTCGAGACGGCGCATGATTACTGTGTGCTGCCCGGCCTCTTCATCGTGGCGCGGCTGGACGGGCGCGGTTTCACGCGCCTCACCAAGGAGGTCCACCAGTTCGAGGCTCCGTTCGATGTGCGCTTTCGCGACCACATGGCCGCCACCGTCGAGCACCTCTTGAACGCCGGTTTCCGCGCCGTATATGGCTACACGCAGAGCGATGAAATCTCGCTGCTCCTCCACCGGGATGCGGACGCCTTCGATCGCAAGCTCCGCAAGCTGGACTCCGTCCTTGCGGGGGAGGCCAGCGCGTGCTTTTCCCTCCGGCTCGGGGCCCTCGGGTGCTTCGACTGCCGCATCAGCCAGCTTCCGAGCGAGCAACTGGTCGTGGACTACTTCCGCTGGCGACAGGAGGACGCGACGCGCAACGCCTTGAATGCCCACTGCTACTGGCTACTACGCAAGGCCGGCAAGTCCGTGAAGGAGGCGACGCAGTTCCTCTTGGGCCAAACCACCGCGAACAAGAACGAGCTGCTTTTCCAGCACGGCATCAATTTCAACAAGCTGCCGAGCTGGCAGAAGCGTGGCGTCGGCCTCTACTGGGAAAACTTTGAGAAGGCGGGGGTGAATCCCAAGACCGGCAAAGTGACCACGGCGGTTCGCCGCCGCATCCGAACGGAGCTGGAGCTGCCGATGAAGGAAGCTTACGAAGCCTTCATCCGCGCACGATTGGTCGAGGCGGTGCCCCCGGCAACCAAGCCTCCGGGGGCAAAACCAGCCGGTCGTGGCCAAGGAGAAACCTGACCTATGGGCGCCACCCGCGACGACTTCATCAAATACCCGCGCACGCCGCATCTCTTCGGCTCGAAGGGCACGGACGACGACAAACACCTTGGCCGAAAGGAATCCGAGGCGTTCATCGCCGACCCCTCGCTCGTCGTGGAGGAGAAGATTGACGGCACGAACGTCGGCATTCACTTCACCACGCGCGGACGGATGGTGCTGCAATGTCGCGGTCACGAGATCACCGAGGGCATGCACCCGCAGTATGACCTCTTCAAGCAGTGGACCTCCGTGAAGCGCCCCGTGCTGGAGGCGATGCTCGGCAGCCGGTTCATCCTCTATGGTGAATGGCTCTACGCGAAGCACTCGGTCCACTACCGTGCGCTGCCGCACTACTTGTTTGAATTCGACATCTACGACAAGGACGCGGCGCAGTTCCTCGACCTCGCCACCCGTCTACGGATGCTCGACGGCACCGGGCTGCACACCGTGCCGGTGCTCCATCGCGGTCCAGCCACGGCGGAGCAACTGCGCGCGCTCGTCGGTCCCTCCGCCTTCGACAGCGCGTTCGACAATCCGCTCACCGGCAGGACCGACCACCTGATGGAGGGCCTCTACGTGCGCACCGAAGCCGGCGGTTTCGTGACGGGTCGCGCGAAGCTGGTGCGGCCGGAATTCGTAGAGAAGGTGAAGCAAAGCGAGCACTGGCAGCATCAGGCGATGGTGCCTAACGGACTCGCGGAAGGAGCGGATATCTGGGGCTGATGCCGCAGCCCGACGCATGGCATGAAAGCATGGTCCGACATCACCCGCGCCACCAACGCGCAAATCCTCGCCTGGGCGGAAGCACAACCGTGGGCACACGCGATGGCGGCCTGCCAGCAGGACGCCCAGTGGCACGCCGAGGGCGACGTGTGGACGCACACGCGCATGGTCTGCGCCGAACTGGAGCGCCTAGCCGACTGGCCTTCGCTCGACCGCACCGCGCAGTTGCAGCTCCTCTTCACCGGGCTGTTCCACGACGCCGGCAAGCCCGCCACCACGGTGCTCGATCCCGAGACGGGCCGGACGCGCTCGCCCAAGCACGCACTCGTCGGCACCGAGATCGTGCGGCGCGTGTTGCGCGAGTTGGAGTGCGATCTCGCCACGCGCGAGGCCATCGCCGCGCTGGTGCGCTATCACGGACGCCCGCCGTTCTTGCTGGAGAAGGAAAAGCCGGAGCAGGAGGTCATCTCGCTCTCGTGGCAGGTGAGCAACCGGCTGCTGTATCACTTCGCCCTCGCGGACACACGCGGCCGCCAGGCGAAAGAGATGACCCGCCCGGAGGAGAATCTGCACCTTTGGAAGCTCGTGGCCGAGGAGCGCGACTGCTACCTCCAGCCCTACGCTTTCACGAATGACCACGCGCGGTTCCTCTTCTACCGCGAGCAGCTCAACAGCCTGCATTACACGCCGCGCGAGGATTACCGCTGCACTGTCACGCTCATGTCCGGCCTGCCCGGCGCGGGCAAGGACACCTGGCTGGCGTGCCATCGCCCCGCCCTGCCGGTCGTGTCCCTGGATGCGATTCGCGGCGAACTCGACCTCGACGCGACCGACAACCAGGGCACCGTCATCCAAGCCGCGCGCGAGCGGTGCCGCGAACATCTCCGGGCCGGTCGTGACTTCGCCTTCAACGCCACCAACATCACCCGCCAGATGCGCGGCCGCTGGATTGCGCTCTTCGCCGACTACGAAGCGCGCATTGAGATCGTCTATGTGGAACCGCCCCTGCGCGTCCTGAAGGCCCAGAACCAACGCCGCCCCAGCCCGGTGCCGGAGCAGGTGATCGCTCGCCTCCTCGAAAAGCTGGAACCGCCCACCATCACCGAATGCCACGGGCTCACGCTGGCCGAGCCTACCAAGCCATGACCTTTGATCCCCGCCTACACCGCATCGTCGCCGCGCAGCCCTACCCCTTGCTCTTCGCTACCATCAGCGGGGCACACCTCTACGGGTTTCCCTCGCCGGATTCGGATTTTGACCTGCGCGGCGCGCATGTGCTGCCGCTCGAGCGGGTCATCGGCCTCGACGTGAAGGACGAAACAGTTGAGTGCTCGCGGGTCATCGAAGGACTGGAGATGGACATCGTGAGCCACGACCTCTGCAAGTTCCTCGGCCTGCTGCTCAAGAAGAACGGCTACGTGCTGGAGCAGTTGTTCTCGCCGCTCATCGTGCATACGACGCCGGCGCACGCGGAATTGAAGACCATCGCGCCCGACTGCATCACGAAGCATCACTCCCATCACTACTTCGGCTTCGCGGAGACGCAGTGGAAGCTGTTCCTCAAGGAATCGCCGCGCCGGGTGAAGCCGCTGCTCTATGTGTATCGCGTGCTGCTCACGGGCATCCACCTGATGCGCACGGGCGAGGTGGAGGCGAACCTGATTACGCTCAACGAGGAATTCCGGCTGCCCTACCTCGCCGAACTGGTGGGGCGCAAGCTGGCGGGACCGGAGCAATCGAAGCTGGAGGATGCGGACATCGCCTTTCACGAGACGGAATACCAGCGGCTGCGAGGACTGTTGCAGGCGGCACACGACGCGAGCCACTTGCCGGAGCTGCCGAGCGCCGAAACACGGCAGGCTTTGAACCGATTACTCCTGGCCGTCCGGATGAGAACGCCAGGGCCGATGTGAGCGCTTGGCCTGGGCATCACAATTGAGGCGCGAAGTTGCCCTTTTCTTTTCGCCAGCGGTCGGCACTCTCGCCGGCATCCTCATGGCATGGAACGTCGAACAGGTTCTCGCGCTCGCGCCGGACGCGGCGTCCGCAAAATCGGGCAAGGACCTGTCGGCTCCGCGCAAGTGGAAGACGCTCGGCATGTCGGCGACGTGCGCGTGGGGCACGTTGCAAGGCAGTGGCAAGGAACCTTATCAGGCTTGCATTGACCTCGCCGGGCCGGCGTTCAAATGCACCTGCCCGAGCCGCAAGTTTCCCTGCAAGCACGGCCTCGGTCTCGGCCTCATCCTCGCGCAGCAGCCGGCGGCGCTGACTGAGAAGGAACCGCCTGCGTGGGCCACCGAGTGGCTGGCGAAGCGCGCGGAGAAGGAGGAGAAGAAGGTTGAAAAGGCGTCCGCCCCCACCGCCCCAGCGGACCCGGATGCGGCGGCGAAGGCGGCCGTCGCCGCCGAGAAGCGCAGCGCGGCGCGCGAGGCGAAGGTCGCCGCCGGCCTCGACGAACTCGGCGTCTGGCTGGCGGATTTGGTGCGCACGGGCTTCGCGTCGCTGCCGGGCAAGCCGGCGAGCTTTTGGGAGACACCCGCCGCGCGCCTGGTGGATGCGCAGGCTCCGGGACTCGCGCGCCGGGTGCGCGCGCTCGACGGCGTCACCGTCACTGGCGACGGCTGGCCGGCCCGGCTGCTGCGCGAGGCATCACTGCTCCATCTCGCGCGGGAAGGCTGGTCGCGCGCGAGATGGAGCAG
>JBEBFV010000023.1:0-26124 GCA_040081795.1 Limisphaerales bacterium
AGTGTCGCTCTGCGCAACACGCCTGCCCCCTCACCCTGGCCCTCTCCCCCGATGGGGGCGAGGGAAGGGAAAGGCGTTCGCGCGTGCTGGAAGCGAAAGTTCACCGTTGATTGATGCGAGCCACCAAGTTCGTTTCCGCCGGCTTAACCTGGCCGGCGGGGAGGTAGATGATGCGGCGGAAGATTTCTCCGGGATAGAGGTCGGGCGTCATCTCCGGCGGCAGCGGCTCGAAGCCGAGGCTGACTTCCACGCCCGGCGGTGGGGTGACGCCGCTCCAGTTCTCGCGCCACGCGGTGCCGTCCCAGAAGCGGAAGCTCAGGAAGCGAATCGTGTCTGTCAGCGGCTCGGTGGCGGCGATGGCCGGCGCGTTGGTGTCGGCTCCGACCGTGGCCAGCGCGGGTGCGAGGCGAGACGCAATGAGGTCCACCGCCGGCTCCTCGATGCGCGTGAGGCCGGTGACGGCGAGGTTTGTGCCTTCGCCGGAGAAGGTGGCGTGATAGCTGACGCGCTTGAGGTCGGACTCGATTGCGCCGGGCTGGAGCGGCAGGCCGGTAGTGACGAAGCGGAGGGAATTTGAATCGCCGGTGAAGCCGGTGCGGTCATTCACGGGCGCCACGCGGAGATCGGCGGAGAGGCGGTCCATGACCTGGCGAACGGCGGCGAGCCGCTCGGACTCATCTAGGAGCTGGCTGCGAAGCGTGGTGGCCTGCTGATGGAAGGCGAGCGCGACAATGAGGATCGCGATGGCGATGGTGATGGCAAGGACGACTTCCAAAAGAGTAAATGCGGAACGCGGAATGCGGAACGCGGAAGGGGTGCAGCGTCCGCCCTGCTTAATTCCGCGTTCCGCGTTCCGCGTTCCGCGTTTGAACAGAGCCTCCTCACGTCGGCTCCTGCCAAGTTGGTGGGGCAGGCGCATGGTCAGAAGGCGGCGTTTCGGACAACAGTGTCAGGGACACGGATGACTTGTGAGAGGCGGCGGACGAGGGTGGACTCGGCATGGCGGATTATGACCTCGATGGTGAGCAGGCCGCTGGCTTCGCCGTTCTCGGTCTCGGTCGGCATGACGCTCAACTCCACGGTCCACTTGTCAAACGGCGCGGCGAAGGGCTGTTCGCCAACCTCGGCGGTCGAGCGGATGCCGAGCTGGATTTCCGCGAGCGCGGTGGCGGCGAGGTTTCCGGCGTGGGTGTTGAGGCGCTGGCGGTCAAGGCTTCCCGACGAGGCGTTCATACCGCTGGTGACGATGGCGGCGGCAACGACGAAGAGCGCGAGGGCGAGGATGACTTCCAGCAGAGCGGTCCCCCGGCGAGGAGAAGTTGAAGGGACCGGGCGGAGCCTCATTTTCCGGCCTCCGCAGCGGCCTCCGTGGCCGGAGCGGGAGGCGCGGTTTCGAGGGCGGAAGCGTCACTGACCAATTGGCGGCGGATCGAGCCGGTGAGGCCGACCACGCGAACGGTGAAACGCCGGGCGTCCTCCTCGCTGCGCGAGGCCAGCACCACTTCCACCGAGTCGCCGGTGCCGTCCGGGTAAAAGGTCACAACCGAGAACGGACTGCGCGAAGTTTCCGCCACGGGTGCTTCCGATGCGCCATCCGCCGCGCCGGGAGCGACGGCCTCGGGGGCTGGCTCCGCGCCCGCACCGCCGGCCTGGACCTGCTGGATGCTGACGAGGTCGCTGATGCTCTGCACGTAGCTGGCCGCTTCGGAGAGATCCTGAAACACGCCGGGAGCGCCGACAGGGTTGGCCTCCCACGTCACGCGCACGGTGGCGCCGGGAGCCTCCGCCTGCAACGCCTCGGCGCTGTCGCCTGTCTCCGCTTCGGGGAACTGGATTCGCACCTGCTTGCCGGTGTTGGCGGCGTGTGCGCGCGCGAAGCGAAACAACGCCTCGACCTGCGTGGCGCCCTCGTCGAGTTGCGCTCCGCGGTTGAACGAAGCGAAGTTGTAAACCACCGCGCCGAGCAGCAGCAGGACGAGCGTCACGGTCAGCAACTGCTCGACGAGCGTGAAGCCGTGCCTGGGGGACTTGCGAGCGTGCAGGGTCATGAGGATCAACGTCCGCTGTTCTCTGTGCCGGGGGCCTCTGCGCCGTGCTTGATGTCGTCGTCGGTGTCGGGCTGGCCGTCGGGGCCGACGGAGAAAAGCTTGTAGGGCAGCGCCGTGGTGTTGGCGGCATCCCCGTCGCTGCCGGCGGCGATCAGCTCGTAGCGCAGCTTGTTGCCCCAGGGATCATCGAGCACGGTGCCGGGCTTGAGGTAAGGCCCCTGCCACTTCTCGCCCATGCGCTCGTTCTCGAACGTCGGCTTCTTCATGAGCGCGTCGATGCCGCCCTCCTGCTCGTTCGGGTAGTGGCCGAGGTTGAGGCGGTAGGTGTCCAGCGCGGTGGCTACCTGCGCGAGCATGAGCTTGGTCGTGTTCTTCTCCGCGCCCTTTTGCTGGGGGAGGACGAACACCACCAAGGCGCCCGCCAGCATCAGGATGATAACAATGACCAGCAGCACTTCGATGAGCGTGAATCCCGCCGCGTGACGCGGCAGCCGTGACTTGAGCAGTTTGTTTTTCAACATCATGTTTGCCAAAGTGCGACGGGAGGAGTGAGGCAAGATTCAACGTAAGTTCGGATTGGAGGGAATATTTTTGCCAGAGGCGCGGACGCCCACGTCCCTGCCGGAAAGCAGATGCGGACGGGGGCTTCCGAGGGGCAGGAAGATTCTGGGCATGAACATTTTCAAAACTCCCGGCTCGGCATTTTCCTGCCCAAAATCTTCCTGCCAATCTCCGGGCTTCCGCCGCACTACTTTGACCCCAGCGAGCTGGCCATCGTGAAGATGGGCAGCAGCAGGCCCAGCGCGAGGAAACCGATGCCCGCCGCCACGATGCACAGGATGAGCGGCTCGATGAGCCGCACGGCCTGGTCCACCGAGCGGTTCGTGCGGCGCTCGACCGTGTCGGAGATCTGCACGAGCACCTTGTCCAGCTTGTTGGATTCCTCGGCCACGGCGATCATCGCGAGGATTTGGTCGGGGAAGAAATCGCCCTTCGCCAGCGGTTCGGACAGGCGCTTGCCGTCGCGCACGGACTCCGTGGCCTCGGCGATGCGCTCGGCGAGGATTGTCGAGCCGGTGGCGTTCTGGGCGATCTTCAGCGCGGCGAGCAGCGGCACGCCGTTGGCGAGCATCGTGCCCAGGATGCGGCAGAAGCGCGTGATGGCCAGCAGCCGCAGCGCGTTGCCGACCACGGGGATTTTCAACTGCCAGCCCTCCACCTTCCGCCGCGCGGCGTCGGTCTGGAGGTTCAACCACAGGAAGAAGCCCGCGCCCGTGCCGCCGATGAGCAGCAGCCACCACCAGCCGCGCACCAGCTTGCTCGCGGCGAAAAGAATCTCCGTGGGCAGCGGCTTCTTCGCGGCGGCCAGCAGCGGCTCGAAACGCGGCACGAAGAACACCAGCGCGCCGATCATCACGAGCGACCCGAGCGCCGTGAGCAACGCCGGGTAAATCAGCGCGCCCATCACCTTGCTGCGCAGCTCCTCGTAGCGTTCGAGGAAGCCGGCCAAGTTCCGCAGCACGTCCTCCAAAAAAGCCGCGCGCTCGCCGGCCTGAATCATCGCGATGTGGAGCGTGGGGAAAATCTCGGGGTAAGGCCGGAGCGAATCAGTAAGCGTCTTGCCCTCGGAGACGGACGCGCGGATTTCCTTGAGCAGCTCGCGCAGGCCGGCGGCGGGCGTCGAGCGGATGAGCGAGTCCAGCGCGCGGAGCAACGGCACGCCGGAGCCGAGCAGGTCCGCGAGCTGGGCGTAAAGAGTGCCGAGATCGCGCGACCGCACCTTCCGCCGCGCAGGCTTGCCGCCGTCTGCCGTCGCGCCGCCCAGCACGGTGACAGGGAAAAGCCGTTTGTCCTCCAAGGCCCGCATCGCCGCCGCCTCGCTCTCAGCTTCGAGCGCGCCGGAGACGCGCTCGCCTGCCTCGGTCATCGCGGTGTAGGTGAACTGGGTCATTTTTTAGCCACAGATGGACACAAATAAGACACAGATGGGAACGGAAAGTTGAGTCGCGGCCCCAGCGGGGCCAGACAACAGTAGCCGTGGGTGAAGTTCGCCCCGCGAACGGAACCCACGGAACACAACACAACAGGCCGCAACCGCGTAGCGGTTGAACAAAAACAGAGAGGTTCAGGCGCAGGGTTAGACTGCAAGGGCATGCTCACTCTCTCCTCCGTTCATAAGCCCTTAGTCTCTGCCCTATCACAAGTCGCTTCGAGTTCAGGCCGGGATTGACGGCTACGATGTCTCCCGATGGAACCTGAAACTGTCGCGCAATGCTGTCCAACGTGTCGCCTTTGCCGACAACGTAAACGCCAAGCTCGTAGAACGAACCGGGCACGTCGTTGGGAGCCGACAGCAAGAAACGGCCTCGCTGGGTGCTCTGTTCCTGCGGCTGAAGCCGTGCTTCATGGTTGGTGGCGCAGCCAACGGCCAGCAGTCCCAGAAGCGTGGCAGTGAGTGGGTGTTGAAGTCGCATCACAGATAGCCCCTAACCGAATACTGGCCGCGCAAGTGTGCCACCGCTACGCGGTGGTGTCCCTCCGCCGGGGAACCGTGGGTTGCGCTCGCTGCCGCTCGCTTCACCCACGGCTACTGGTGTTTGGCTGCTACGCAGCATCCGAATCGCCTCGGCTCCTGCCCCACTCCCCATTTGTGTCCCATCTGTGTTCATCTGTGGCTAAAAAATCACCCAGCCGTGCACAACACCACTTCATCCGGCGTGGTGACGCCTTGGCGGACTTTGTCCCAGCCGTCCTCGCGTAGCAGGCGCAGGCCGCCTTGCTTGGCGACGGCCACGATCTGGTGCTGCGGCGCGCGTTCGATGATCTTCTCGGAGATGGCGTCGCTCATCACCATGAGTTCGTAGAGGCCGCTGCGGCCGCGATAGCCGGTGTTGCGGCAGTTCGGGCAACCGGCGCCGCGCCAGAGCTTGTCGCCGGGCGCGAGCACAAGATCGCGCGGGAGGTGGGCACGGTCCGGCTCGTAGTCGGCCTTGCACTTGGAGCAGATGCGGCGCACGAGGCGCTGGGCCATCGAGCCGATCATCGTGCTGCTGATGAGGAACGGCTCCACGCCCATGTCAATGAGCCGCATCGGCGCGGACGCGGCGTCGTTCGTGTGCAGCGTCGAGAGCACGAGATGGCCGGTGAGCGCGGCCTGAATGGCGGCGCTGGCGGTTTCGAGATCTCGGATTTCACCGATCATCACCACGTCCGGGTCGTGACGCAGAATCGCGCGCAGTCCCTTCTCGAAGGTCATGCCCACGGCGGCGTTGACCGGAATCTGGTTCACGCCGGTCAGGTTGTATTCCACCGGGTCCTCTACCGTGAGCACCTTCAGCCCGGGGCCGACGATGGCATTCAGCGCGGCGTAAAGCGTGGTGGTCTTGCCCGCGCCGGTCGGGCCGGTGACGAGGAAGATGCCGTGCGGCCGGTCAATGAGCCCCTTGAACAGCCCGAAGGAATGCTCGTCCATGCCGAGCTGCGGCAGGGTGAAGAGCACGTTGGCCTTGTCGAGCAGTCGCATGACGACGCCCTCGCCGAAGAGCATCGGAATGACGCTCACGCGCACGTCAATCTGCCGGCCACCGACGTTGAACTTGATGCGGCCGTCCTGCGGGATGCGGCGCTCGGCGATGTTGAGGTTCGCGAGAATCTTGATGCGGCTGATGATAGCTGCGGCGAAGCGGTGCATCTGCGGCGGCACGGGCGCATCCTGCAACACGCCGTCAATGCGGTAGCGGATGGCCATGTGGTGCTCGTAAGGCTCGACGTGAATGTCGCTCGCCCGCTCGTTGACGGCTTCGAGGATGATCTCGTTGACGAGCTTGATGACGCTGGCCTCCTGCGCGGCTTCGAGCAGATCCTCGCTGCCCTCGACCAAGGCGGCGGGCGCGTCGTCCTCGCCGACCATTTCATCGAGCGTGTCGCCGCCGAGGCCGTAATGGGTCTTGATGACCTTCTCAATGTCTTCACGCGTGGCGAGCACCGGCTGGATGTTCAGCCCGGTGAGCAGGCGCAAGTCATCGAAGGCGTAGAGATCAAACGGATCGCTCGTCGCCACTTGCAAGATGCCATCCACGCGGCCGACCGGGACGAGCCGCTGCCGGTAAACCACACGTGGCGGCAACGACCGCAGCAGTTCGCCGTCGAACGTCCGGTCTTCGAGGCTGACGAGCGGCAGGTGAAATTGCTCGGCGAACACCTCGAGCAACTGCAGTTCGGTCAGCCAGCCCTTCTGCACCACGGCGCGATCGAGTCGCAGCCCCTCCGCCTGCTGGAGGACCTGCGCATCCGCAAGCTGCTCGGGTGTGAGCAGGCCCTTGCGCGAAAGGATTTCAGCGATGGTCATCGGGTGAGATTGGATTCGGCCTCGGTAGTTGTCTTCAAGGTATTACGCGGTGCGGTTGGCGCAGCCGATTCGCTCCGCTTGCACCAGGGCGACGGCGGCGGGCAAGCCGTCACTCCTTGCTGCCGATGCAATAGAGCCACTCCTGCCGCTGGCCGTCCTTGCGCACGGCGACCCTCATGTAGATTCGGCTGCCGCAGATCGTCGGCGTGGCCATGACTTCATCGCCGAGCTGGTTCTCGCCGATCAGCTCGAACGCCGCCGGCGTGGCCTTGAAGATGAAGGTGCGGCCCGCCTCATTCACCGCGAAGACCCGCTCGCCGACCAGCACGGGCGATGCGCTGAAGGCGCCGCCAAGCCGGCCCTTCCAGACCTCGACGCCCGTCTCGAAGTTCCAACACGCGGCGACCCCGGCGTCCTGCACGGCGAAGAGATGCCCTTGGTGAAACAGCATCGAGGGCACATACACGCGGCTGCTGTTTTCCCACGCAAGGCTGCCTGTTCCATCGCCCCGAAACGCCGCCACGTGGTTCTTCGGATAGCCGCCGCTGACGATGATGGCGTGGCCATCGGTCACGGGAGAGGTGACGCATTCGGTGGTCGAGCCTTTGGTTTCCCAGAGCACCTTGCCGGTGAGAGGGTCGAGGCTGGTGACGAGGTCGCAGCCGCTGAGGAGAAGCTGATCGCGCCCGTTCACCTTGAGGATGATGGGCGAGGCGTAGTTCGGGAACTTGGGCCGCTCGTGCTGCCAAACGATCTTGCCAGTGGCGCGATCGAGGCCGGCGATCTTGCCCGTGCCCTTGTTGTCCGCCGAGACGATCACGAGCGACTGATACACGGCGGGCGAGGTGGGGAAGCCCTGGTGCAGGATGTAATCGGTGACCTTGGTCTGCCAAAGCTGCTTCCCGTCGCGGCTGAGGGCCGTGGTGTAAACCGCGCCGTTGTGAAGGAAGTTGATGAAGACGCGCTGGCCGTCGCAGGCGGGAGTGGAGGAGGCGAAGGAGCTTTTGTCGTTACCCTTGGGAAACGCGCCGCGATGAACTTCCTTCTGCCAAAGCTGCTTTCCCGTCGCGCGGTCAACGCACAGCACGGACTGAATTCCTTCCGGTGCCTCCGCAGCAGCGAGGAACACCTGCGTGCCCACGACGATCGGCGAGCCGTGGCCGCGTCCCGGCACCGGGGCCTTCCAGAGGACGTTCTCGGTCGCGCTCCACTTGAGCGGTGGTTTCTGGGTTGCGTCGGCCACACCGTTGCGCTGCGGCCCGCGCCACCACGGCCAGTCGGTGGGGGCGATGGTGATGGGGTCCGGCGCGGCGGCAGCCACGATGAGCGGCGACGCGCAGGTGAAGGTCGCGACGATGAGGGCAAACAGAAATCGAGAGGACATGGAAATCACGCGATCAGGGTGTTGGTGCAGGCGTCAGGCATGGACGACTCTGCGAATCCGCGCGCGGCGATGTCAACTGCGGTCTGGCCGAAAATCTCCTCGCCGCGCCAGCGCGCCTGCCTTCACCATCCCAGCAATACCATGAACATCCTCGACCGCTTCCGTCTCGATGGAAAACGCCTGTTCATCACCGGCGGCAGCCGCGGGCTGGGGCGCGAGATGGCGCTGGCCATCGCCGATGCCGGCGCGGATGTGGTGCTGGTGGGCCGGGACAGGGAGAGCCTCGAAGCGACGGCGGCGGACATCCGGAAGCTCGGCCGCGCAGCGATCCCGTTGGTTGGCGACGTTGGCAACGTGGAGGAATGCGAGGCGATCTGCCGCCGCGCGCTGGTCGAACACGGGCCGTTCGACATCCTCATCAACAACGTTGGCGGTCGGCGCATCAACGTGCCGCTGGAGGAGCAGTCCTTGGAGCAGTGGCGGCAGATCCTCGACCTGAACCTGACCAGCGCATTTGTCTGCATGAAGGTCATCGGCGGCGCGATGGTCGCGCGCGGGCGGGGCGGGCGCGTCATCAACGTCGCGTCCATCTCGGGCATGATCGCCAATCGCGGCATCGGCGGGCGCAGCTACGAGACCGCGAAGGCCGCCGTGATCCAACTCACCCGCGCCGCTGCGGCGGACTGGGCACCGCACGGAGTCACCGCGAACGCGATTTGTCCCGGCGGCTTCATGACCGCGCCGAACGTCCGCTGGGCCAGCGAGCACCCGGAAGTCATCGCGAAATTTCGCGAGCAGATACCGGCGGGAGATTTCGGCCAGCCCGAGGACCTTGGCCCGCTGGCCGTTTATCTGGCGAGTGATGCGTCGCGCTACATGACCGGCGCGGCGCTGGTCATTGATGGCGGGTATACGCTTTGGTGAAGCGGGGAGATCAGGCTCGTTCAGCCGCCGTGGCGGCGGTCTGTGACCGCCGATTCCCCTGACAACCCACGGTCCCGGACGGCGCTGACAGAGCGCCGCCACCGTTTTTGGAAACCCCGTTAGCTGAAGAGCTCCATGATGGGCCGGCCCTCGTTTACGATCGAGTTGGGCCGCCCTGTGAGGTCGTTGATCGTGGTGTTTTCCCAGTCAACACCGAGGTGGTTATAGAGCGTCGCCAGGAAATCACCGGGGCTGGTCGGGCGCTCCGCAGGATCTTCGCCGCGCTTGTCGCTCGCGCCGATGACTCCGCCGCCGGTGACGCCGCCGCCGGCCCAGAGGTTCGTGAAGCAGCGCGGCCAGTGATCGCGGCCCGGCTGCAAGGTGCCGGCAGCTCCGCTCGCGGGATGCGCGCCAGTGCTGCGGTCGTAATTGATCTTCGGCGTGCGGCCAAACTCGCCGGTCACGACGACCATCACGCGCTTGGCGAGGCCGCGCGCGTGGATGTCCTCGATGAGCGCGGTCACGGCCTGGTCGTAGGCCCAGCAGCGGTAGCGCAGGCCGTTGAAGACGTGGGCGTTCACGGCGTGGTCATCCCAGTTGTTGCCGGCGGTGCCGCAGAGCGGGCCATCCAGATTGCTGTGGATGATCTCAACGCCCGACTCGACGAGCCGGCGCGCGAGGAGGAGTTGCTGGCCCCAACGGTTGCGCCCGTAGCGGTCGCGCGTGCGAGTGTCCTCCTTCGCGAGGTCGAAGGCGTCGCGCGTCTTCGGGTTGGTGAGCAAGGTCACGGCCTGGCCCTCGAACTGATCCAGCGCGCCCAGCTCGCCTTCCTTGTCGAAGGAGCGTTCCAGCGTGTCAAGGTTTTGGCGCAGCGCAGTGCGGTCACTGAGGCGGCGGGACTCGGCTGCATTGGCGAGGCCGATGTTTGGCACTTGGAAGTCAGGGCGGCTCGGGTCGCCGTTGATGGCGAAGGGCGAGTAGGCGTTGCCCAGATAAGCCGGCCCGGCGTAGCCGCCTTCAATGGAATTGATGGCGCAGTAATTGGGCAGCGGACTGGTGCGACCGGGCTGCTTCGAGCGCAGGTAATTCGTCACGCACATCCAGTCTGGGTAACGCGGCGCGGTCTTGTCGCGGTCATCAGCATCGCCGGACAACATCCGCAGATGACCAGCCGGGTGGCCGCCTGCGCGATGCGTCATCGAGCGGATGAGGGTGAACTTGTCGGCGATCTTCGCGTGCAGCGGGAGCAGTTCCGTGATCTGCGTGCCGGGGACGTTTGTGGGGATGACCTTGAACGGCCCGCGATACTCGCTGCCGATCTCGGGTTTCGGATCGTAAGTGTCCACGTGCGACAAGCCGCCGATGAGCCAGACCATGATGACGGCGGTCTTCTCCTTCTGCGGCTTGCCCGCGTTCTCCGCGCGCAGGCGCAGCAGGCCCGGCAGGCTCAGGGTGCCGAAGCCGGCAAGCCCGACGTTCATGAACCCGCGCCGGCTCATCGGTCCGGTGCAGCGCACGATGGGAGATTTGTTGGACGAGGTCATGGCTTTGATTTGTTGAACGCTTGGTAAAGAGACGGCGGGCTAGCCGGTTAATTCGGTGATGAGACTGCCCCCGCTCACGATGTGCGTGGGGCGCCCGCTGAAGTCCTTGATCGTGGCGTTCTGCCAGTCGAGGCCGAGGTGGTGGTAAACCGTTGCCAGAAAATCCGCCGGGAAGCATGGCCGCTCCACGACCTCCTCGCCGCGCTTGTCGGACGCGCCAATCACGCCGCCCATCTTGAAACCGCCGCCGGCCCAGAGGTTCGTGAAGGCCTGCGGCCAGTGATCGCGCCCGGGCTGCAAAGTGCCGGCCGGCCCGCTGCCATCGCCGCCGCCCGTGCTGCGGTCGAAGCTGATCTTCGGCGTCCGGCCAAACTCGCCGGTGACCACCACGAGCACGCGCTGGTCGAGGCCGCGCGCGTAAATGTCCTCGATGAGCGCCGAGACCGCTTGGTCGTAGTTGCCCATGCGGAAGCGCAGCACGTCGAAGATGTGATGGTCCACCGCGTGGTCATCCCAGACACCCGTCCGACCACAGAGCGGGCCGGTCAACTGGCTGGTGACGATTTCCACGCCAGCCTCCACGAGCCGCCGCGCGAGCAGGAGTTGCTGGCCCCAACGGTTCCGCCCGTAGCGGTCGCGCGTGCGGTCGTCTTCCTTGCTGAGGTCGAAGGCGTCGCGAGTCTGAGGGTTCGTGAGCAGCGACAGCGCTTGCGACTCGAACTGGTCCAGCGCGCCCAACTCGCCCGCCTTGTCGAAGGACCGCTCCAGCGTGTCGAGGTTCTGGCGCAGCGCAGCGCGGTTGCTCAAACGCCGCGACTCCGCCGGGCCGCCCAGCCCGAGGTTCGGCACCTCGAAGCGCGGCTGGCTCGGGTCATCGGCGATGGTGAAGGCCGAGTGGGCATCGCCGAGGTAGGCCGGCCCAGTGTAATCGAGCGTGGGACTTACCCCGATGTAATTGGGCAGCGGGTTCGTCCGCCGGCCTTCTTGCGCGCGCAGGTAGTGAGCAACGGACATCCAGTCGGGCAGGCGCGGCCTGGGTTTGTCGCGCGTGTCGAGGTCGCCGGAGAGAAACTGCATCGAGCCGGCGGGATGTCCGCCCGCCGTCTGCTTCATGCTGCGGATGAGGGTGAACTTGTCGGCAAGCTTCGCCTGCATCGGCAACAGCTCGGTGAGCCGCGTGCCCGGCACATTCGTCGCGATGGTGCCGAACGGGCCGCGATACTCGCTGGCAGCGGCGGGCTTTGGGTCGTAGGTGTCGAGGTGCGAGCAGCCGCCCGGCTTCCAGACCATGATGACAGCGGTCTTGGGCCGGTTGGGCTGGGCCGCGCCCGCCGCCCTCAAGCGGAACAAACTCGGCAAACTCAAGCTGGCAAAACCCGCGAGCCCGACGCGCATGAACTCCCGCCGGGCGAACGGCCCGGGGCAGCGCGCGATGGCAGGGCATGCGTTGGGAGATGACACAGTGCGGGTCGGCTACTTCTTGTCGGCTGGCAACACGCGCACTCGGATTGGCTCGGACACCACGATGTCGGCGATGTCCTTGGGCGCGGCGGCGTCGGTGGCGGCTTTCATGCGCTTGGCGGCGTCGGCCTTCGCGGCCTCAGCGGATTTTAGTTTTCCCTCGGCAGCCTTCGCGGCGGTCTCGACGGCAGCGCGCTTCTCGGCCGGCGCGGCCGTGACTTCAGCGGCGAGCTTCTTGGCTTCGGCGGCGACCGCGGCGGCTTCCGCGTCCGCTTTCTTCTGCGCGGCCTCGGCGAGAATCACCGCTGCCGGGTTGTGCCGATACTTCGACACGTAGCCACTGTAGAGCGCGATGGTGTGCTCGCCGGGCGTGGGCTTGAGCGTCGCGAGGTCGAGGACGAATTCCGCCGTCGCCGCCTTGAGCGCGACATCAGGAGTCTTCGCCGCCGTGAAGCCCGCGCCGTCGGCCTTGAGCTTGAGCGTCGTGCCGGAGAACTCGCCGCGCCACGTGAGCGCGAGCGGGATGGTGAGCTTCTCGCCGAGCTTTACTTCCCAAACTTTGTTCTCGCGCGGTGCGATGGTGATGGGCGCGCCCTCGGCGTCCGTGACGGAGATGGGCACATCGGCGAGCAGGCGCGGCTTGGGAATCTCACCGCTGGCATCGCGCACCGGCCACGACATCGAGGCGAGCTGCACGGGCCGAGTCACGGTCGCGCCGTTGATTTGCGCACGGCCAACAATCTGCGCCACACCCGCTGAGCGCGGGGCTTTCTCGGACGCGGTGATGAGCAGCTTCCCTTGCGACTGGCCCGCCAAAATCTTCAACGCGGCTGCCGTCACGCCCGTCGGCAAGTTTTCCATGCCCAGCTCGATGTCGCCCGCGAAGCCGTCGCGCCGGATGACGACCACGTCGAACGCCATCGTGCCGCCGGGCCGCAGCGCGATGGGCTTGGACTGCGCGTTGCGGTCGCCGTTGCGCAGCTCGAAATGAATCGCCCACGCCGCGAGCGCGAAGTCCGGAGCGGCTGGCCGGATGACGAGCCGGTAGATGTTCGCCGCATCGTTGCGCGTGCCGCCGAAGAGGTCGCGGAGCTGGAGGCGGTAGAGACCGTCCTCCTTGATTTCGAGTTTGCCGAGCACATCGGCGGACCCGGCGTCGTAGGGCGGGCCGTCGTAGGAGTAGCCGTTGGACGAAGGCTTCATTGGCGGCGGGATGTCGGTCAACTCGGCCACGTCGGTGAGCTTCTCTTTGTCGCCGTCCTTCTCCACGCGCTGCACGAGCACGAACGGGTCCGTCGGCAAGCCCAGCCGCTCGGACGCGACCTCGACCCACCATACCTCACCCTTCTTCGCGCTGAACTCGAACGTGTCCACGTCCGCCGCCGGGAAGAAGCCGCCGCTGATGTCGCAGGGCAAAGTGATTTTCTGCGCCTTGGCGTGCTCGTTGTTCGGCTCGGCCTCGGCGGCTTTTGCGATGCCGAAGTCCGCCGCCTGGGACCACGAGAAGGAACTCACCGAGCGCGTCCGAGCGTGACGCGGGATGGGCGCACCCGTCGCCACGTCCTGCAAGGCCAGCCGGTAGAAGTTCTCCGGCCCGCCCTTGAAGGTGAGGCCATGCACCTTGACGAAATACTTGCCGTCCGCCGGCGGCGCAAAGTCCAGCAGACCGCTCGTGCGGTTGACCACGAGGTCGCGGCCTTCGGCGTCGGCGACGATGAGCACGGGCGTGAGCTTGGAATCAATGCCCGCCGTCGCGCACTCGACGACGACGCGCTGGCCCTTCGCTCCCTCAAAGGAATAAAAGTCCACGGCCCGCGCGGTCATCACTGCGTTGCAGACGGAGTTGGGCTTCAGCACGAGGGCCGTTTCGAGCGAGGTGTTCGGCGTGGTGCGCGTGACTTCCGCGAGCTGGCTGACGGTGAACGCCCGCGCCGAGGAGACGCCCAGCCGTGACACGAAGCGCGCGTCATGCACGCCGGTCGGCGCGTCCGCCGCAGCGGTGACGAGGAACTTGTTCGCCTCGGGTTTGCCGTCGCTTCCGAGCTTGGGCTTGGCCGTGAGCTTGGGCGTGGAGAACTGGAGTTCGCTTACGTCTTCGAGGTTTTCTCCCGTGATGGCGACCTCGACCGTGGCGCCCACCTGCGCGCCCATCGGCATGGTGGTGAGCAGGCGCGGCGTGGGGAGGATGACTGACTGGGCGAAGGCGGAGCCGGCGAGCGCGAGGCACGCGACTCCGGCAAAGACACGGACGGCTGACTTGGGCGACATGATTAGTGGTTGTAGAGGAATTCCTTCGTGTTGATGAGCGCCCAGAGGAGGTCTTCGTAGGCGATGCGCCGGGACTGCTCGGGTGGCAGCGGCTTGCCGACGGCGTCCTCGCGGGGTCGGGCGAGATACTCTTCCGCGACCGTTTGCTCGTGCGACTGCGGCTCGCGCGCGAAGGCGGCGAGATACAGCTCGCGGATCTTTGCCGGCTCGGGCTTGTCCGCCTTCGCCAGCCGCTCGGCACGACCGCCGCTGGTGGCGAGCTTGGCCTTCACGTCGGCGGCGTTCATCAGGTGCAGGCTTTGCGCGAGGCTCGCGGAGGAGGCGCGTTCGCACTCGCAAACGCTCGCGCCCTCGGGCCGGCCGAACACTTTCAGGAACGCGGAGCCGCGATTGTAGCTGTTGTCCGGCAGCGCGATGGCGCGGGTGCCGAGCGGCAGGTCCGCGAAGTCCGTGCGCGCGCCGGTGAACTGGTCAATGGAATCGAGCAGCACCTCGGCCTGGAGACGGCGCGGGTAGAAGTGCGAGAAGTTCTGCCGGTCCACGCCGTTGTGCTGGTTCGGCGTGGCGCTCAGTTGATACGTGGACGACTGCGCGATGACGCGCACGACGGCCTTGAGGTCGAAGCCGCTCTCCACGAAATGCTTCGCCAGCGCGTCGAGCAGCTCGGGGTTCGACGGCGGGTTCGTATCGCGGATGTCGTCCTCCGGCTCGATGAGGCCGCGTTTGAAGAAGTGCTTCCAGTAGCGGTTCACCAGCGACTTCGCGAAGAACGGGTTGCTCTTGTTGCCCATCCAGTCGGCGAGGCGCAGGCGCGGGTCTTCGTCGGGCGGGATGTCGAGCGTGGGGTCGCCGAGGCCGGCGGGCTTTACGGGGAGTTTGGTTTTCTTGTTTTCCGTCTGTGCCATGCCGCGCTTGTGGAAGATGACGTCCTCGCCCGCCGTGGCCGTGGGCTTGCGGCCAATCTGGCTGAAGAACGCCGACATGCTGTAGTAATCGTGCTGGCTCCAGCGCTCGAAGGGATGGTGATGGCATTGCGCGCACTGCATCCGCACGCCGAGGAAAAGCTGCGCCACGTCCTCGAGCTGCTCGGTGGGCTGCTTCACGCGCTTATACCAGGCGACGGGCGGATTGCCCTCGATGGTGCCGGTGGCGGCGAGGAGCTGGCGCACGAGTTGGTCGTAAGGCTTGTTCGCCAGCAGGCTGTCCCGCACCCATGAGTGGAAGGCGAAGTTCGCCGTGATGTCGCTGGCGGCGTCGCGCTTGTTCTTGAGCAGCGCCGTCCACTTGTTGGCGAAGAAGTCCGCGTAGTCCGGGCTGTTGAGCAGCGTGTCCACGAGTTGGTCGCGCTTCGCGGGGTCTTTGCTGGCGAGGAAAGTCTCAGCCTCCTTCACCGTCGGCAGGCGACCTGCGATGTCCAGCGAGACGCGGCGAATGAACGTGGCGTCGTCGCACACCGGCGAGGGCGGGATGCCGATGAGTTTCAAGTTCGCGAAGACGAGCTGGTCAATGAAGCCCTTGCTCGGCGGCAGATGTTTCACCGGCGCACCCAGCGGGACGGAGACGTTGCACACCGCCGCCAGCCCTTGATAGCGCACCATCACAGCGACATTGCCGGGGATGTCCGCGATCTTCACGCGCCCGGACTCGGAGGCCTCCGCCATCGCGCGGTCGTTGGCCTCGTAGAGCGCGAGCGCGGTGACATCACGGGTGCGGCCGTCGGCGTAGCGGGCGGTGACCTTGAGCTGCTGCTCGCTTTTGGTCTTGAGCGTCTTGCGCGGCGGCTGCACGTCGAGGGAGACGAGCTTGGGCGCGGTGGCCTGGTCAAACGGCGTGCCCTGATGAAGCCATGCGCGAAGCAGCCGATAGCCTTCCGACGCCGGGTCCAGCCGCATCCCGCCGCCGTGCGGCACGCGACCGGACGCCTTCATCAGCAACAGGCTTTGCTCGGGTGATGCCGCGAACACTCGCCGCCCACGCCCTTCCTTGACCAGATGCTCGTAGTCCTCCTGCGGCTCGAACCCGAGCAGCGAGAGTTGAAACCCATTCTGCCCCTGGCCAGCCTTCGCGTGGCACGCGCCCGCGTTGCAGCCGGCTTTCGTGAGCACGGGGACGACGTCATTGACGAAGCTGACGGTTCGCACCGGCTCTGCCGCAAGCCCCGGCAGCGTGAGCAAGAAGGAAACGAGAAGCCAAGCCGGGCAACTGCGGCGTCTCTGCCGTGGGTCAAAGTCTTGTTTGTCTGCTGGCACGCTAGTCAGATTGCGCCGGGTGAGCGTGTCTTCAATCTCTTCCCTAAAATCCTTGCCCGGTCGAAGCCGCCGCCGGTGCAGCCTGCAGCATGGCCGCGATTTACTTCGTTGAAGCCACAGGCCCGCACGCGATGCGCCGGCCCTCCGCGCTCGAACGATACATCGCGTCCATCAGCTCCAGCGTGGCGAGTGCGGAGGCGGGCGTGTTGCGGCACTCCTTGCGCTCGCCGCGTGCGACGGCCAGCCAGTCGCGGATCAGCTCGCGGCCGCGATAGCCGCAATAGCCGGGGGACTTGTCCTGGGGCATGGAAAACACTTCCTCCATCGCGTGGAACTGCGGCTGCGGGCCGTGAATCTCCAGCACGCCGCTGGTGCCTGCGCGGTTCGGATCCCAGTTCACCCAGCGCTGGCTGCCGCGCACTGCCCAACGCCACTCGCTCGCCCAGCGCGGCAGCCAGTAGCCGCCGGTGAACGTCGCCAGCCCGCCGCCCGACATGTCGAAGATGGCCGAGCCGCCGTCCTCGACGCTGAGTTTCGTCTCGCCGAACACGCCCGTGCGCGCGGTCACGGTCGCCACGGACTGCCCGGTCACGTAGGTGAGCAGGTCGAGGTAATGGCAGCCGAGCCAGTTGAAGAAACCGCCGCCGCTCAACTGTGGGTCGAAGAGAAAGTGCGAAGGCCCGCGCCGGTTGGCATCGCTGGTCACGCACGTCATCTCGACGCTGATGAGCTTGCCGAAGCGGCCCTCGGCAATCATCGCCTTGAGCCGCTGCGAGCCTTCGTCGTAGCGCCACACGTAGCCGGTCTGGAACGCGACGCCGGACTGGCGAACCTGCTCCAGCACCGGGCGCGCAGCGGTGGCGTTCAACCCGCAGGGCTTCTCGGTGAGGACATGCTTGCCGGCGGCGGCGAGCTGTTCCAGCGCGGCGGGCGTCCGGTCGTTGGGCAGGCAGATGACCGCGCCATCGAAGAGGTGAGCGCCCTGCGAGAGCAATTCGGCGATGCTGTTGAAGCGGGGCGCGGACGCGAGGCATTCCTCCAAGCTCGCGAGCGTGCCGGGGAACTCCGGCACGATGGCCGTGATGACGACTTCACCCGCGAGATGCAGCAGCGACTCGCGCCACGCCGCGCCGTGCGGATGGTCAACGCCGATAAACGCGACGCGGAAGGGCTGGCTCATTTCCCGAAGTTCAAAGTTCCAGGTTCAAAGTTCAAGGTTCAAAGCTCGGGATGGAAACCCAAAGATTCGGGACGGACAAAGATGAAGAAGCACTTTCCAATCTTTGTCCGTCTCAAATCTTTGGGGGACCCTCTTCTTCGCTCGAAAGGGATGTCGCTGCTCCGTGTCGAAAACAAAAGCGCCCTTCCGCATCGCACGGAAGGGCTGGTTTCGGCCTGCGTCGGTTGATCAGCCCGGGCTAGGCCTCAAAGGACTTCCCGCAGCCGCAGCTTTGCTTGGCGTTGGGATTGGAAATCTTGAACCCGCCGCCGGTCAACTCGTCCTTGAAGTCAATGACGCAGCCGCGCAGCAGGTCGGCGCTGATGGCGTCGGTGAGCACGCCCACGCCGTGGAACTCGTCAGCCGTGTCGCCGTCGCGCTTCTCATCGAAGACCATGCCGTATTGCATCCCGGAGCAGCCGCCCTTCTCGACATACACACGCAGGAGCTTGCCGGCGCTGTCCTTCTCGTTCGCGAGCATGGTCTTCACCTGCTCGGCGGCGCTGGGCGTGAGGCTGATGACGGGTTCGGCGATGGTGGCGGTGCTCATCTGAGTTCTGCGGCGAACGTAGTGACGGAGCTTTGGAGTGTCAAACGGAGGTTCACCCTTCCATCTGGCCGCGCGTGACGCCGAGCTGGTGGTGTAGCTTCAAATCCCGCCAGAGCTGCTCGCCGGTGAGTTCGCCGCGGAGCAGGGCGCGATAACGCGCGATGGTGGTGGCGACCTCGTCGGGGGACTCGTTCACGAACTCAATGCGGAAGTGGCGCACGCCGAGGGCCTGCAAGCGCCCGACAAACTCCGCACCGGTCTGCGCGCGGGCGTTGAAGACGGTGTTGCGGCAGCCAGCGTCGGCCTTGAGCGGGTGCTCCTGCCCAACGCGGTCGCGCACGCGCACGTCGTGGTGATCGCAAGGGCGGCCGCAGTCGCGGAAATCCTTGCCCTTCGAGAGGAAGGCGCAGAAGACGCAATGCTCCATGTGAAACATGGGCATGTGCTGGTGAATCGTGACCTCAAACCACGCCGGCGGCGCGGCGCGCAGCAGCGACTCAAGCTGGCTGATGTTCAGGTCATAGCTGGCCGTGAGCCGATCCAGACCGAAGCGGGTCATGAAGTGCTCCGCCGTCAGCGGGTTCGCGACGTTGAGCGAGAAGTCGCCGACGCGGCGGCAGCCGGCGAAGAAGTTCAGGTGGTCGTAATTGCGGACTAGATAGCCGTCGGCATTGCAGGAGCGGACTTGCTTGAGAATCCATTCCTCGCCGGACTTCGTGATGCGTGGAGGAGAGACAAAGATTGCCGGCGGCTGGCTGCCAGTTGCCGACTGGCTACCGCTCGCCGTGTGGCAGGTCGCCACCGCCTCGCGGTATCGCTTCGGGTCCTCGAACTCGCAGTAAACGGTGGTGACGCCGCAGCGGAGAGCGACTTCGAGCTGCGCCTGGGAGCGGACGAGGACAAGGAGTTCGCTGGCCTCATGCTCGTGGCCGCAACCTTTAGGTTGCGCTGTGATCGTGCCCTGAAGGTGGGCCGCAGGTTTTTCCAAGCCACCGATTCGCAGGCTGAAGCCTGCGACTACGGAGCCGGATGCGGTCAAACTCCACCGCCTTGGCAAGGCGCGCTGCCGTTCAAGCTCGGCGGCGACTTCGCGGCGGAGCCGGTTCAACTCGCTCACGGGCACGATGACTGCGCCTTCGAGGTGGTTGCGCAGTTCGCCGAGTTTGAAGGGCGTGCCACCGAGGCGTCCGAACTGCTCGGTGAGGCGTTCGGTGGTGAGCGGCTGCTTCTCGGCAGCGGCGAGCGATGTGTTGGACTGGACCTGCGCGACGTGACCCTGCTCGTCGCGAGCGATGAGAGTGAGCGGCGCGTCGGCGCGGCCGTGAACCTCAAGAGAAAGCGGTCGCTGGAAACGTGGGGCGTCGCCGGCGAAGGTGGCGCGGACGCGCTTCTCGAGTTCGGCGTCGCTCGTCTTCCATAACTTGTCCCCGGCGTGGACGCGGGCAAAGTCCACCGCGCCGGGCATGAAGGTCAGCACCGCCTCGTCATTCCGCGCTCCGCGCTCCGCGTTCCGCATTTCAAACACCCGCCCGCCTTCCTCGTCGTCGCCGCCGTGGCCGGGGTCGAAGACGATGCCGTCGCCCGCTTTGAGCGGGCCGCCGAGCCGGACGTGGACGCGGGCGCCCGCGACACGCGTGACTTCGCCGACGAACGCGCCGCGCTTCTTGCCGAAGCGGGCGTGGACAAGTTTCTGGTTGTCCACGCCGCCGAACCAGCCGGTGAAGAGTCCGCGGGAGAAGGCCATTTCCAGCTCGTAGCTGGAACCTGAGACCGGCGGAGTATTGGAGTGATGGAGTGATGGAGTATTGCGGCCTTCGCCAACACTCCACCACTCCACCACTCCACCACTCCGTAGCTTGTCCAACGCCTGCCGGTAGATGCGCGTGATGCTGGCGACATATTCCGGCGACTTGAGGCGGCCCTCGATCTTGAGCGAGGCGACGCCGGCGCGGGCCAGGTCGGGCAGGACTTCGATGCCGGCGAGGTCTTGCGGGGAGAGGAGGTAGTTGCGCCCGCCCAGCTCGACCTTTTGACCGTCGGAGACTAGCTCGTAAGGCATCCGGCAGGCCTGCGCGCACTCGCCGCGATTCGCGCTGCGTCCGCCGAGTGCTTCGCTGGTGAGGCATTGCCCAGAGTAGGCGACGCAGAGCGCGCCGTGGACGAAGACTTCGAGGGGAAGTGAGCGGTCAGCGGTCAGCGAACAGCTTTCAGCCTGAAGTGATCGGCCGCTCGTGGCTTCTTGCTGACTGCTGATTGCTGACCGCTGACAGCTCTCCTCGCGAATGGCCGCAATCTCCCGAATAGAGCACTCGCGCGCGAGGACGACGAGGTTGCAGCCCAGCTCGCGCGCGAAGGCCACGCCTGCAGCGCTGGTGATCGTCATCTGCGTGCTGGCATGGATGGGGAAGTCCGGCGAGAGGCGACGGATGAGCCGCGCGATGCCCACGTCCTGCACGATGGCTGCATCCACTCCGGCGGCGATGATGCTGCGCAGGTATTCTTCGGCGGCGGCGAGTTCGTCGGTGAAGACGAGCGTGTTGAAAGTGACATAGCCCTTCACGCCGCGCCGGTGCAGAAACTCCATGAGTGCCGGGAGGTCGGCTTCGGTAAAATTCTTCGCGCGCATCCGGGCGTTGAAGCGGTCGAGGCCGAAGTAGATGGCGTCCGCGCCGTTCTCGACGGCGGCCTTGGCGCACTCCCAGTCGCCAGCGGGGGCGAGGAGTTCGGGCAACGCCGATGCTGCGCCTGTGGAAACGGGCGGCTGCGGAGTGGAACCAAGTGCTGGCTGTGGTGCGGTGGACATGGAATGTCGCCGACGCGGGCAAGCTACGGCTCGGCACCGGGAGCGTCGAGCCTCGTCGCGGGCCGGTCTGGGCAACATTTGCCTGCGGGCTTTGCCGGATGCGCCGCAGGCTTGCCAGCGAGGGGCGGACTGATAGGTTGTGACCGTGCGCCGTTTCTTCAGCCCCCTTTGCGTGAGGCTCTACGCGTTCCTCGCGTTGTTCCTCGCCCTCTTCTACGCGTGGCCCCACGCCATTCGCAGCGAGTGGAACCGCGAGCGGCTCTACCGTCAGCTCCTCAGCGGCACCGAGAAGGAGCGCATCGCCGCCGCCGAAAACCTCGTGGTCCACGGCGGGCGCGAGCAGCTCCTCAAGGCGCTGCAATCCGACTCAGCCTCCGTCCGCACCGTGGCCATCAGCGCGTTGTTCGACATCTGGGTGGCGGCGGAAGGTGAGGAGGCGGCGCTCCTGCTGCAAGTGGCGGGCAACTCCATCGAGCGAAAAAACATCCAGGGCGCGCTGAACCACCTCACGCGGCTCACGCGCACGCACCCGTTCTTCGCCGAGGGCTGGAACCGTCGGGCCACGCTGCTCTGGCAGCTCGGCCAGGTGGAACAATCCCTCTCCGACTGCCGCAAGGCGGTGCTGCTGAACCCCGAGCACTTCGCCGCGTGGCAGGGCATGGGTCTTTGTCAGGTGCGCCTTGGAGATCTCGCCGCAGCCACGAAGTCCTTCCAGCAGGCGCTCAAGCTCATCCCCCACGACCGCCAGACGCAGCGTTACCTCCGCTGGGCCGAGGACACGCTCAAGCGCGAGAAGCAAATGCGGCCCAGGCAGGCGGAGCCGGCGGGTGAAGTGGTCTGAAGCGTAGAGTGCCTGGCGCTTGACGAATCACGGTGATACGCCCGAGTTCCGAAGGTGAGCTGAGGACGGACAGGGGGACACCCTGATGGAGGCGGAAGGGATCCATGCGGAGCGCATGGGTTTCAGCATGGCCGACCCAGCACCCGGGATGGTCGGACTGCCGAGAGAATTGCTCGCCCGTCACTCTGGACCGACATGCCTCGGCCCCGGGGCGGCAAGCGGCGGCAAGAGGACCGCGCCCTTGATCATCCGGCAGAACTCCTTCTTGGTGGCTTGATGGACCAGGCTGCTCTTGATGGCCGGGCTGGGCGTGGACTTGTATTCGACCGCCAGCCGCTCCAGCCGCGTGATGCGCAGGAAGCGGCCGCCTTGTTTCCAGACCTGGCCTTGTTGGAGTTTGAGCGGCTTGGCCATGGGAAGAAAATGCGTCGGGAAAGTGGTTTGCGTTAAACCTGTCCCTCCCGGTTTTCACATCGGGAGGGACGGTTCAGGGGCGGCTACTTCTTCTTGCCCGCCTGCTTGGCAGCCACGGCCTGCTGCTTCTTCTGGCCTGCGCTGGTGGCCTTGGTCTGCTTCTGTGTGGACTTCTTCTGCGTCGCTTTAGGGGATTTGTCGCCCATGATGTTTGGTTTTCTTCTGCGGTTGACTCGCCAGCGGCATAAAAGTTTCCCCGTTGGCGGAGCCATCATGCGGCTCGGCAGGCCCAGTGTAAATGACGGACGCGCCGCTTGCGCCAGCGCCGGGATTTACACCGGCACCGCATCCGTGGCATAAACCGGCAGCACAACGCTCTCCATGAACTCACACACCCGTCACCTCGCCCTCCTCGCTTCCCTCGCCCTCGCCGCCGCGTCAGCTTTCGCGGCAGACTCAGCCATCGGTCTCGGAGCCAAGCCCGCTGCCGGCGCGGAGGTCATCATTGACGGCTCCCGCAAGATGCTCGACGAGAAATGGACTTACTGGCAGGGACCCCGGTTCGCGTCGTCGCTGCCGATCAAGTGGAAGATCGTGGAGGACCCGGTGGACAAGGGTAAAACCGTGGTGCAGACCGACGACCCCGTGGCGCTCGGCGGCAAATACGGCACGGCGGACATCGTCACGAAGAAGGCCTACCGCGACTTTCGCCTGCACATCGAGTTCCTCGTGATGAACCCGCGCGGCAACAGCGGCGTGTATCTCCAGAACCGCTACGAGATTCAGATCATGGAGGGCGACAAAACCAAGCACGGCATGGGTGCGGTCATCAACGAGACGGAGTCGCCGTATCACGCCTTCGCCGGCCTCGGGAAGTGGAACAGCTACGACATCGTCTTCCGCGCCGCGCGGTTCAAGGACGGCAAGCGCACCGAGAAGGCGGTGGTCTCGATGTATTTCAACGGCCAGAAGGTCCACACGAACATCGCGATCAACCAGGTCTGGGGCGGCGCGAACTCCGGCGTGGACGGTGGCAACGACAAGGGCCAGGGCATCACTGACACGCCGCAGGGCCTCAAGCTCCAATGCGAAGGCCACGACGTGCGCTACCGCAACACGTGGATCAAGGAGCTGGACTTGAAGGACGCGAACACGGATTTCTGAGGACCGGGGCGCGGCCTTCAGGCTGCTTCGATGCAGTGACCACGAATGCTCCAAGCACGCCTTTGGCAGCCGCACAGTGAAGTGGCCTGAAGGCCGCGCTCCGGGCCAACACGGCTCAGTTGTGACTTGCGCGGCCCGGCCGGGGGGAGACAAACCCCGCTTTGTTCCAGCCAAATCCCGCCCTTCCTCCGCTGGCACTACGGCTGCAATGTCACAGGCATGAACATGGAACGCTTTACCACCAAGGCGCAGCAGGCGTTGCAGGACGCGCAGCGCCTCGCACACGGCTATAGCCATCAGGAACTCGACGGCGAGCACCTGATGATCGCGCTCATCGAGCAACCGGAGAGCCTCGTGCCGCTCGTGGTCCAGAAACTTGGCGTCGCCCTGCCCGCGCTGAAGGCGGACTTGGAGAAGGAGTTGACGCGCCGGCACAAAGTGGAGGGCACCAGCTCCAGCGACGTTTACCTCGGGCAGAATCTCAAGAAGGCCTTCGACGCAGCCGAGGCCGAGGCGCGCAAGCTCAAGGATGATTTCGTTTCCACCGAACACCTGCTCCTCGGCGTGCTGGCAGAGGGCGGCGAGTCGCTAAAGAAGTTGTTCAAGACGCACAAGCTCACGCGTGACGCGGTGCTCAAGGCGCTCGTGGACTTGCGCGGCAACCAGCGAGTGACCGACCAAAACCCGGAGGAGAAATTTCAGACGCTTGAGAAATACGGCAAGGACCTCACCGCCCTCGCGCGGCAGGGGAAGATTGACCCGGTCATCGGGCGCGATGACGAAATCCGTCGCGTGATGCAGGTGCTCACGCGCCGCACGAAGAACAACCCCGTGCTCATCGGCGAGCCGGGCGTGGGCAAGACCGCCATCGTCGAGGGACTTGCCAAACGCATCGTGGACGGCGACGTGCCGGAGTCGCTCAAGAACAAGCGCGTCGTGGCGATGGACCTTTCGGCGATGGTCGCGGGCGCAAAGTTTCGCGGCGAGTTCGAGGAGCGGCTCAAGGCGTTCCTCAAGGAAGTCACCGCCGCCGAGGGCCGCATCATCCTCTTCATTGACGAGCTGCACACCATCGTTGGCGCGGGCAAGGCCGAGGGTTCCGCCGACGCCGCGAACATGCTCAAGCCCCAGCTCGCGCGCGGCGAACTGCGCTGCGTGGGCGCGACGACGCTCGACGAGTATCGCAAGCACATCGAGAAGGACCCGGCGCTGGAGCGGCGCTTCCAGCCGGTGTTCGTCGCGGAGCCGAGCGTTGAGAACACCATCGCGATTTTGCGCGGGCTGAAGGAGCGCTACGAGGTGCACCACGGCGTGCGCATCCAGGACAC
This sequence comes from Limisphaerales bacterium, assembly GCA_040081795.1. Classification (GTDB taxonomy): domain Bacteria; phylum Verrucomicrobiota; class Verrucomicrobiia; order Limisphaerales; family SXTU01; genus SXTU01. The sequence goes on from JBEBFV010000023.1 coordinate 24,546, forward strand.
GGCACTCGTGGCGGCGGCGACCTTGAGCCATCGCTACATTGCCGACCGCTTCCTGCCGGACAAGGCGGTGGACCTCGTGGACGAATCGGCTTCGCGGCTCAAGATGGAACTGGATTCCAAGCCCACGGACATTGACAAGCTCGACCGCGCGATTCTCCAGCTCGAAATCGAGCGCACGTCGCTCGCGAAGGAGAAGGACGATGCCAGCAAACAGCGGCTCAAGAAACTCGAGGTCGAACTCGCGAACTTGAAGGAACGCTCCGGCGCGCTCACCGCGCAGTGGCAGAACGAGAAGGCCGCCACCAACGCCGTGAGCGTGATTCAGTCGCAGATTGACGCGGCGAAGACGGAGCTGGAGCAGGCGCAGCGCAAGGGCAACTTGCAGAAGTCGGCGGAGATTCAATATGGCAAACTGCCGGAGCTGGAGAAGAAGCTCGTGTCCGTGGCGAAGCAGTCCGCCGACTCGACGCGCAATCCGTTGCTGCGGCAGGAAGTCACCGAGGAGGACATCGCGAAGGTTGTCGCGGCGTGGACTGGCATTCCCGTCACCAAGATGCTCGAAGGCGAGCGGCAGAAGCTCGTGAAAATGGAGGAGCGTCTCGCCGCGCGCGTGGTCGGCCAGCGCGAGGCGGTGAAGGCCGTGGCCAACGCCGTGCGCCGCGCGCGCTCCGGCCTTGGCGACCCGAACCGTCCCGTTGGCTCGTTCATCTTCCTCGGCCCGACGGGCGTGGGCAAAACCGAGCTGGCCCGAGCGCTTGCGGATTTTCTCTTCGACGACGAGCAGGCGATGGTGCGCATCGACATGTCGGAATACATGGAGAAACACACCGTCGCGCGGCTGGTCGGCGCGCCGCCCGGCTACGTGGGCTACGAGGAAGGCGGGCAACTCAGCGAGGCCATTCGCCGCCGGCCTTACTCCGTCGTGCTCTTCGATGAGATTGAGAAGGCGCACCACGACGTGTTCAACGTGCTGCTGCAAGTCCTCGACGACGGCCGCCTCACCGATGGCCAGGGCCGCACCGTGGATTTCAAGAACACGGTCATCATCATGACCAGCAACATCGGCTCGCCCATCATCCAAGAGTATTTCCTCGACGGAAAGACGAGCATCGGCGCGCGCACGGCGATGGATGACAAGGTCATGGCGGAGCTGAAACGGCACTTCCGCCCTGAGTTCCTCAACCGCGTGGACAGCACGATCATCTTCCACAGCCTCGACGAGGCCGAGCTGGCGCAGGTCGTGGACATCCAGCTCTCGCGCCTGGAGAAGCGCCTCGCGCAGCAACACCTCACGCTCGACGTGGACAAGTCCGCGCGGAAGGTGCTCGCGAAGGAAGGCTACGACCCGCAGTTCGGCGCGCGTCCGCTCAAGCGCGCCGTGCAAGACCTGCTGCTCGACCCGCTCGCGACCAAGCTCCTCGAAGGCGAGTTCAAGCCCGGCGACCGCGTGAAGGTGAGCGCGAACGGCGAAGGGCTGGTGTTCGCGGCGAAGTGAACCGCACGTCGCTGGGAAGTATTCAGTAACCAGTGTTCAGTATTCAGTCGTGGCAACTGCGTGCCGCGTCCCACTGACTACTGA
>JBEBFV010000323.1:0-7450 GCA_040081795.1 Limisphaerales bacterium
GTATAAGAGACAGGTGGTCCTTGTTATTGCCCTGAAGGTGGCCGGTCAGGTGAGTGATGCGCTCCGTTAGCAAGGCGATTTGAACGTCGGCGGAACCGGTGTCCTTCGCGTGGAGTTGGTGGTCCGTCAGGATTTTCTTCTTAGTCTGTGCTTCCATACTTTCGTTTTTCGATAATGAAGGTGGTAGCGTAGGAGACTGCACGGGGAGTGTAAAGCCGCATTTTCCCGCAGGAACTCCGCAGCGAGAGTGGGGAAGGGAAAGCAGCACCAACCAGGGCAAGTCAGATTCTTTCCAGCGGCAGCGCCTCAGTAAGTCACGAGCGACTTGACGGGGTAGCCCTTGAGCTTGCTGCGGCCGTCGAGGAACTGAAGCTCGATGAGGAAGTGGACTTCCAAAATCTTCGCGCCGATTTTCTCCAGCAGATGAATCGCCGCCGAGGCTGTGCCGCCGGTGGCGAGGAGGTCGTCCACGAGGAGGACGCGCTCGCCGGGCTTCACGGCGTCCACGTGGATGGCGACGGTGTTGGAGCCGTATTCGAGGTCGTAGCTCTGCTCGTGCGTGTCGTAGGGGAGCTTGCCTTTCTTGCGCACGGGCACAAAGCCCGCGCCCAGGCGCACCGCCGCAGCGGCCGCGAAGATGAAGCCGCGCGCGTCTATGCCCACGACGGCGTCCACGTCGCCGGGCTTGTAGCTCTCGCAGAGGAGATCAATTGTGCCGGCGAAGAGGCGGCCGTCGGCGAGGACGGGGGTGATGTCCTTGAACTGGATGCCGGGCTTGGGGAAGTCCGGGACGTTGCGGATGGCGGCGGCGATGTCGTGTGCGGTGACTTTCTTGCTCATGGAAGGATAAACCTAGAAACCGAAGTGAACGCTAGGACGCAAAGGCGCAACGACGCAGGGAAGAGGGAATTGGTCGGGGACCCCAAGCTGAACTTCGTCGGGGCATTGTGTGGGTCGGAGCGGAATCAACAAAGCCGGCTTGCCATGTGGCTCTGCGTCTTTGCGGCTTTGCGGCATTGCGTTCAATCTCAACGATCGAAGTTCAGGCTAGGTGGTCTGCTTCTCGCGGCGTTCGATCATTCGGCGCATCTTGTGGAGGGCGATGTTTTGAATCTGGCGGACACGCTCGCGGGTGACGCCGAATTTCTGGCCGACCTCCTCCAGCGTGCGCTCGTTCCCGCCGTCGAGGCCGAAGCGGAAGGTGAGGATGGTGGCCTCGCGCGGGGGAAGGGTCTTGATCATGTCGCGCAGCATGGTGTTGACGGTCTTCTCCTCAAGCTCCTCGTAGGGGTTCTCGGCGTGCTCGTCCTCGATGATCTCGCCGAAGAGGTGCGAGTCGCCCTCGTCGCCAACAGGGGCGTCGAGTGAGGCTGGGCGGATGGCGGCTGTGCGAAGCTGGGAGACGCGGGCGCCGGTCATGCCCATCTCCTCGGCGATCTCGTCGTCGGTTGGCTCGCGACCGAAGGCTTCGTGAAGCATCATCGCGACCTTGCGCATCTTGGAGATCTTGTCCACGAGATGAACGGGGAGGCGGATGGTCTTCCCCTGGTTGGCGAGGGCGCGCTTGATGGATTGTTTGATCCACCATGCGCCGTAGGTGGAGAGCTTGCCGCCTTTCTTCGGGTCGAAACGCTCGACGGCTTTCATCAGGCCGATGTTGCCCTCGTTGATGAGGTCGAGGAGCGGCATGCCGAGCCAGTCGTAGTCGTGGGCGATCTTCACGACGAGGCGAAGGTTGGCCTTGATCATTAACTCGCGCGCGGCCTTGTCACCCTTCTGAATCTTCGCGGCGAGATCAATCTCCTGCTGGATGGTCAGCAAGGGAACCTGGCCGATCTCGCGGAGGTAGAGCTTGATGGCGCTCTCGCCATCGTAGGGCGTGCGGGCGCGTTCGGCGGATTCGGCGGGCGTGGGGCCTTCCACGCGACGCACGCTCACGCCGCCGACGCTGGCCTCTGGCAGGTCGGTGGCGACGGATAACGGCCGGGGCGCGGCAGGACGTGGGCGCGGGCGGAAGGCGTTGAAGGCGCGGCGCGGCTTGGACGGAGCGGGCGCGGGCTTACGGTCGGGTTTACGGGAAACAACCGCGCGCTGCTTCGTCGCTTTCGCCTTTGGTTTACGCGCGGCCATGTTGAGGAGAGAGAGTTCGTTAGCGGTGACGATTGCGGCAAGGAAAATTCCCTGTCACGCATCGCACGCGGCTCACCGGCCGAGGCTTTCCAGATGCGCGATGCGCTCCTCAAGGGGCGGGTGTGTGGAGAAGAGGGCCAAGAAGCCGCCGGACTTGCCGGAGATCTGCAATGCCTGGTAGCCGGAGCCAGCGGCATGGGCGGCCACTTGCGGATCGTAGATGCGCTGCAACGCGCGCAATGCGCCGACCATCTGCGGCTTGCCGGCAAGAAGCATCCCGCCAGCGTCGGCGCGGAACTCGCGTTTGCGCGAGAACCACGCAACCACGATGCTGCCGAGCAGGGTGAAGAGGATTTCAAAGACGATGACGAAGACCATCTCCATGATCGAGCTCCCGATGCTGGGGCGGTCGTCGTCGCTACGGTTGCCGCGCAGCGCCTGCGACGCGAGGAAGGCCAGCACGCGGGAGAGGAAGATGACGAAGGCGTTGATGATGCCCTGCACGAGGGTCATCGTGACCATGTCGCCGTTGGCGATGTGCGCGACCTCGTGCGCGATGACGCCCTCGGTCTCGGTGCGGTTCATCTGGTGGAGCAGGCCGCTGGAGACGGCCACGAGCGAGCGGGATTTGCTTGGGCCGGTGGCGAAGGCGTTCACGTCAGCCGACTCATAGACGCCGACCTCGGGCATTGCGGGCAGACCGGCGCGCTTCGCAAAGCCATGAACCATCCGCACCAGCTCGCGCGCCTCGGGGTCGTTGGTGTTCGGGTCAATCACCCGCACGCCCATCATCCACTTGGCCATCATCCGCGAGATCGCCAGCGAGATGAACGCGCCGCCAATGCCGAAGACGAGGCTGAACACCGCCATGTAGCCCAGCCAGCCGCTGGTGCCCCGGCGTCCGCCAATTTGCGGGAAGAAGTGCAGCACCACGCTCAGGACAATCCCGAGCGTGATCATCACTAGCAGGTTCACCGCGATAAAGAGGAAGAACCGCTTGCCCATTTGCGCGAAGTTTTTCATGAATCGTTTATTGTTCAGTCGTCCGTTGCTGCCGCTGGCTTTGACACCTTCGCCCACGGCGCGTTCAGTTCAGCCGGAGATGTGCCAGCCGCCAAGTGGAATTCCGGCGGCGGATTTATAGGCGGTTCCGCGAGGAAGGCAACTGACGATTGGGAAAACTCCGCTCCGAACTGGCCCACTGTGCCCGCGCTGTCACAACTCCAGCGTCTTCTCGGACTTCGTGAGGTTGCGCGCGCCGTTGCGCGTGACCAATGCCACGTCCTCCAGACGCACACCGCCGATGTCCGGATAATACAGCCCCGGCTCGACGGTCACCACCTGCCCCGCACGCAGCAGATCACGCGAGTTCCCGTTCATGTGCGGCGCCTCGTGCAGCTCCAGACCAACTCCGTGCCCGGCGGTGTGGACGAAGCCTTCCATGTGCCCGTCGCGACGCGCTGTCTCGAAGCCGGCCTGCTTGAGAGAAGCGAGAATTGCCCGATGCACCGCCCTGCCCTCCGCTCCGTGGCTCACCAGACTCAGCCCCAAGTCCTGCGCCGCCTCCACCGCGCGATACATCTTGCGCACACCCTCGGAGGCGCGGCCCTTCACCACCGTGCGCGTGATGTCGGCGTGGAAACCCGTCTTCTGCGAGCGCGGGCAGATGTCGAGCAGGATGGGCTGGTTGGCGCGCAAGACGCCGTGGCCCGCGTGGTTCGGATCGCAGCCTTGCTTGCCGCCCGCGACAATCGTCCGCGCCGATACGCCGCCCGCCTGCACCACCGCAGCGTCAATCACCGCGCGCAGCCGGTCCGCCGTGAGCGGCAGGCCGCGCCACATCAGCCGGCGGTCGCGCGCGACCTTCGCGTTCTTCAGGGCCTGGATGCCCTCGGACATGCCAACCTCCGCCATCAACAGCGCCGCGTTGATCTTCTTCACCTCGGCGGCGGACTTCAGCTCGCGCTGCGGAAAAAAATCGCCCTTCACCGGCTTGACCCGCACGCCCGCCTCGCGCAATTGCCGGGCGAAGCCGAGCGAAAAGTCCTCCGGCACGGCGACCTTGCGCAGTCCCTTCTCACTCAGGAGAGCCGCCGCGACATGGGCGAGCGTCACGCGCTTGCGTCCGGCCTTGTGCAGCCGCTCGGCGATGCGCGTGGCCGAGAGGATGCGGCAATGCCCCGCGAGCTTGCGCGCGCGGCCCAACTCCGCGTCGCTCACGATGAGATGGCAGCGGCCGCGCAGCCGCAGATAGATGAACGCGTCGTCCGCGAAGATGCCCGCCGCGTAGAGCATGTTGGCGTCACGCGCGCTGGCGGCGATCATCAACAGGTTGTCGGAGGGCATGGGGTTTGCACGCTAGGCAGCGTGCGAAAAGTTGGCAAGCGGAAGAATGGCCGGAGCAATTCAGCGCGTGGTCACACGCCGAAAAGACGGTCGCCCGCGTCGCCGAGGCCGGGAACGATGTAGCCTTTGTGGTTCAGCTTGCGATCCAGCGCAGCGGTGAAGATCGGGACGTCGGGATAGTGCTGGTGAACGAACTTGATGCCCTCCGGCGCGGCGAGCAGGTTCACGAGCCGGACGTGCTTCGCCTTGCGCTCCGCCATCAAGTCCAGCGCGGACACCGCGCTGCCGCCGGTTGCCAGCATCGGGTCCATGAGGATGATTTCGAAGCCGCTCAAGTCCTCGGGCAGGCTCTTGTGATACGTCGCGGCCTCCAGCGTGTGCTCGTTGCGCTTGAGGCCGATGAAGCCCACGCGCGCGTGCGGGATGACGCGCAGGATCGGGTCGAGCATCCCCAGCCCCGCGCGCAGCACGGGCACGAGCAGCACCTCGCGTCGCAGCTTCACTCCGCGCGTCTTCTCCAGCGGCGTCTGCACGGTCACCCGTTCCGTGGCGAACGTGCGCGTGGCCTCATACACCATGAGCGCGGCGACCTCGCCGAGCGCACGGCGGAACTCCTCCGGCTGCGTGGCCTTGTCGCGGAGGCGCGTGAGGTTTTGCTGGATGAGCGGGTGGGTGATGACGGTGAGGTTTTTCATGGGAGTTCGATTAGCCGCGAAAGAACACAGAGAACGCAGAGCCGAAACTTTCAACGTCCAACTTCCAACGCTCAACCTTCAAAGGCCGGGGCTTTGCGCATTGCCGTGCTTCGCCTTTGCGCTCTTTGCGCCCTCTCGCGGCAAACCCTATTGCACGACGTTGAACGACAGGAAATACATCCGGCCCGCCTGCAATCGCGGGAAGTCGAAGCCGAGGTCCACCTTCACCGCGTGGGCGTCGGTCTTGCCGAGCAGCCGAAAGATGTTCCCGAACGCGAAGGGCGGCTGATACTTCACAATGTTCGCCTCGGTGATGCCCGCGAGTTTCTTGGCGCGCTTCACGGCGACATCGAAGTTGCCCAGCTCGTCCACGAAGCCCAGGCGCTTCGCCTCTTTGCCGGAGAAAATCCGCCCGTCCGCATACGACTCCCAATCGCCCGCCAGCTCTGTGCTTTCTTTGTCCAGCCCCGCCTTTTTGTTCGCCACGCGGGACGCCTCGCGGCCCCTGCGCACGACGCCCTTGAACGTCCCGTAAGTCTCGTCAATCAGCGCCTGCACCATCTCGCGCTCGCCCGCAGGCACGTCCTCGGGCCGGCGCGTGCTGCTCATCATGTCCTTGAACTTCCCGCTCTTATAGACCTGCGGCTGGATGCCGACCTTGTCCATGAGGCCGCGGAAGTTCATCCCCGACATGATCACCCCGATGCTGCCGGTGAGGGTCAGCTCGTTGGCCACAATCCAACGGCACGGCGCGCTGACGTAGTAGCCGCCCGACGCCGCGAGGCTGCCCATCTGCGCGATGACGGGCTTGCCGGTCTTGTCCTGAAACTCATGGATGGCCCGGTAAATCTCGTCGGACGCCAGCACTTCGCCGCCCGGTGAATCAATCTTTAGGATGACTGCCTTCACGTGTGAATCCTTCTCGGCCAGCTCCAGCTCGTCCTTCACGCGCTGAACCAGGTCGCCCGAGCCGTCGAGGTCGTGGCTGGTGATGATGCCGTTGATGTCTATCGCCACGATTTTGTTGTCCGTGTCCTTGTCCGTCATCGAGTGCTCCTCGTAAAACTTCCCGTCCAGCCGCGCCTTCGTCGAGTGCGAGCCGTGGAAACTGATCGTCCCCATGAGCCACAAGCCCATCCCGCCCAGCACGACGACCAACAGAACCCAGACCCACGCGCGACTCCGCCGGGGCTGCGTCTTCGCCGCCGGGTAAAACTGTGGCGGCGGTGCAGAGGCCAACGGCGGAGGAGGCGATGTCAACGGGGGCGGTGTGACCGGTGTCTGCGGAGGCGACGGCGGCGGAGAATTATCGCTCGGTTCCATGCCGCGCACGCTAACGAGCGTCGCGCGGACGGGCAAGCGCCTTTGCGCGAAGCGCGGCTTGTGCGCGAGCGAAGTCTTCCGCCGTGTTTAAGTTCCGCAGTTCTTCCGCGCGCTGCCGGGGCAACCGCAGTTCCCGCGCGCCCACACTGCGCGCAAGCGCTTGCAGCGAGAAACGTCTCTCCGCCAGCGCCTGCTCCACCAGCGGGAGACACGCCCGGTCCATCGCGAAGGGGAAGCCAGCTCCCTCCTCCGTGTGCGCGAAGACTCCCCTGCCCTTCCGCTCCGCGACCGCGCGGATCAGCGCCGCCGTCACGAACGGCATGTCGCACGAGAGGAACACCAACCGCTCCGCGCGGCTGCGCCGGAACGCCGTCCACACACCGCCCAATGGCCCGCAGCGCGGCAGAAGATCGCGCCGGACCACGCGCACACGCCAGCCGGTCGCCCGTGCCGCCGCGCGCACCCACGCCAGCAACGTGCGTCCGCCCAGCAGGAGCCGCGCCTTGTCCCGGCCCATCCGTGAGCTCAGTCCGCCCGCGAGGATGATGACCTCCACGCTCGCTTGCTGACCGCTCTTTCGCTTCGCCTTCAATGCGCCCGATTTGCCGCCGCCGCCGGGTTCCGCGCAATCTCTTTCGCCGGAAAATAGCGTTGCCACGACGCTGCTGGCTGCTACGGTGCGCCCTCTTTCCGCCAGGAACGGCGGGGAGCAACGGCCTTAAACCAAACAGCCAGTGCCCGTGTGGGCAGCGGCGGCCACCGTAACATCAACTGAAATCCCGAGTTCTGCGGGATGGCCGGCGCGCCAATCACGGCGGCGACGGCTGACAACCAACCGGAACGATCAAGCACATGACAATCGGCATCAAAGAACTGTTGGAAGCAGGCGTGCATTTCGGCCACCAGACCCGTCGCTGGAACCCCAAGATGAAGCAATTCATCTTCGAAGCCCGCAA
>JBEBFV010000324.1:0-7372 GCA_040081795.1 Limisphaerales bacterium
GCTCAAACGCACCCGGCCGTGATTCTGGTCGACACCTCCATCATCGTTGCTTGGCTCGATCCCGCGCACGAGCACCACTTGGCCTGTGCCTCAGCGTTGGAGCGTGCGGCTGCCGTGGATCAACTCGCCGTTTCGGCTGTGACCTACGCCGAGCTCGCGGCTGGAAACCGCACACACGAGGCGGTTCTGGAAGCGTTGCAGGGTTTTGTGCCCGTGGATTTGCTCATGGAGGATGCTTGGCGTGCTGGCCAGGCGTTTGGACGCTTTCCAAAGAGCAAGAAGGACCAGCCAGTTTTGCCGGACTACTTCATCCGGGCACAGGCAGCCGTGCGAGGCTGGCAACACTTGACGAACGATGACCGGCGGCTGGCTCCGTGGCCGGACGTCGATTTCATCTTTGCACGCCCGAGACGGAGTTGAACGGTGGGGTTATCAGGTGTTCCACAGCGGATTTCCTCGCCGTCGATAGGCTTGAGGTTGCTGCGATGATCGACAGAATCGCCCCGTGAAACCACGTCCACCATCGAATCCGCAGAACCTCGACGATCTGATGGTGATGGCGGAGGACTTTGCCGGGTTCAGCCTGCGCGCTGGACGCCAAATTCCACCGACCTTGCTGGCCGTCACGAAGAAGGGGCCGCTGTTTTTCACGCCAGCCTCGTTGCAGGACGACCGTTCCAAAGACGATTTTGCCGACACCGCCCGCCTCATCTGCATCGCCTACCAAGCCCCAGCCGCCGTGATGATCCTGGAGTCGTGGATGAAGATGGCTGCTGAGGGCGAGAAGCTGGACCCCGATGAACGTCCCTCTGAAGCGATGGACCGGCACGAAGTAGTCATGGTGATGGGAGAGGCGGCCGGAACGACGCAGCGGAAGGTTTTCAAGATCATCAGGACGGACGCTGGTGGATTTTTCGGCCTGACCGAATGGGAAGGCTTACCGATGGACCAGTTCCAAGGCCGGTTCGTGGACCTGCTGTCGCCAAAACCGCTGACGCCAGAGGTCATTGAGGTTGCCCGGGTGATGCTGACGATGAAGGGGTTGAACGAGCAGAAGTTGCGAAGGGGAGGGAAAAGGCGGTGAGGCGTCCGTAACAGCGCGGCAATTCAAGGCGGCGCAGCAGTAGAGTTCGGCGGCGAACTGAGCCATAGCAGTGGCGGAAACGTCCTGAAGCCCGGTGAAGCGGTTGTCAAACGGTGATGCGACTTGAGTCAAACCGCGTGTAGCGGGTCCGAATCCGCCCGGCGGTTGTCAGAGTTGAACCAACTTGATAGCGTCTCGTATCTCGTATTGCATGGTGACGAACCGGACATCTGGCCTTGGCGCACATTCGTTCTTTCGGGCGACGCGAAAAAACTGATGAGCGCAACGACCGCACAACCCGCCATTGCTGGCAACACACGGAACGGCCACCAAGCCCCATCTCAGGGCCAGGTCGTTCGTGTTCGCACCCGGACTTGGTTGGTCGAGTCCACTGAGCACGTTCCGATTGGGCGTCACGGCACACTCGTCCGCATGGCGTGTCTCGACGACGACGCCCAGGGACAGCCGCTTGAAGTCGTTTGGGAACTCGAACTTGATGCCGAGATTCTTGACCGCGAGGCGTGGGCTTCCATCGGCAAACGCGGCTTCGACCAAGCGCGACATTTTAGCGCCTACATTCACACTCTGCGTTGGAATTGCGTCACCGCCACCGACCCTAAAATCTTTCAAGCCCCATTCCGTGCCGGCATCCGCATTGATGCCTACCAGCTTGAGCCACTCCGCAAAGCTTTGCTCTTGCCCCGCGTCAACCTCTTCATCGCCGACGATGTTGGCCTTGGCAAAACCATCGAAGCCGCGCTCATCGCGAGTGAACTTCTCTTGCGCCGCCGCGTCCGCGAAATCGTTGTGGCGTGTCCGCCGTCGATGTTGGGGCAGTGGAAGGATGAACTCGAAGCCCGGTTCGGGCTGACATTCGAGATCCTCGACCGCGCCTACATTGACCGGGTTCGACAGGAAAGAGGCTACGGTGTGAATGCGTGGACGACTTTCCCGCGTTTCCTCATCTCGCACAAACTGCTGATTGATGAAACCTACACCGCGCCGCTTCGCGACTGGCTCAACAATTTTCGCCCCGGCTCGCTTCTGATTCTGGACGAGGCACACCACGCCGCCCCGTCCAGCGGCGCGAAATACGCCATTGATTCCCGCATCACTCGCGCGATCCGCGACCTCGCTCCGCGTTTCGAGCATCGTCTCTTTCTGTCCGCGACGCCCCACAATGGCCACTCCAACAGTTTCAGCGCGTTGCTCGAACTGCTCGACCCGCAACGCTTCACGCGTGGGGTCAAGGTGCTCAAGAGCAGCTTGAACGACGTGATGGTGCGTCGGCTCAAGGATGATCTGCGCAAGCTCGTCGGCGGTTTTCCCGAACGCAAGCCGGTGCAGGTGGACATCAAGGGGTTGCCCGCCGATGCGCCCGAACTCGCACTCTCGCGGCTGCTCGACGAATACCGTCAAGTCCGCCAACTGCGGCTCGCGAGTGCAACCAAACGAAAGCAGGCCGAGGCCGCCTTGCTGGTTTCCCACTTGCAGCAACGCCTTCTGTCTTCCACCGAAGCCTTTGCGCGCACCCTGGCCGTTCACCGACGCACGATGGAACGCCTTTGGGCTGCCGACGTGTCCGCCACGCCGCCGTCTCAACCGACGCCGCTACTTGATTTGCTCGCCGACAAAGTGGATAGCGACGACGACCGTTCGCAATTGTCAGAAGAGGATCACGAGGCAATGCTTGCCCAGGAAGTCGAGAACGCCACCACCGCGACCGCTGGCGTAGCCACGAGCGCCAACATCGCCCGCGAAAAGGCTTTGCTCACCGAAATGGAAAAAGTCGCGGACCAAGGGCGCAGCCAGCCCGACGCTCGCATCCGCTTTCTCCTTGATTGGGTTCGTCAGCGCATGTGTCCCGGCGCGAAGTGGAATGGCCTTCGCTTGCTAATCTTCACTGAATACGACGACACCAAACGCTATCTCGTCGAAATGCTCCGCACCGCCATCGCCGACACCGACCTCGCCGAGCATCGCATCGAGGTTTATCACGGCCCGACGCCGCCGGAAAAGCGCGAGGCCATCAAGCGCGCCTTCAATCTCCCGCCGCACGAGCATCCCATTCGCATCCTTGTTGCCACTGACGCCGCGCGTGAGGGCATCAACCTTCAAGCGCACTGCCACAATCTGTTCCATTTCGATGTGCCGTGGAATCCGAGCCGCTTGGAGCAGCGCAACGGACGCATTGACCGCAAGCTCCAGCCCGCGCCCGAAGTTTTCTGCCATTACTTCGTTTATTCCCAGCGCCCGGAGGACCGCGTGTTGCGTGCCTTGGTGCGGAAGACCGAAACCATCCGCACCGAACTCGGCAGTCTCGCCGCTGTGCTGGAGGAACGATTGTCCAACACCATCCGCAGCGGCATCCGCCACGATGAAGCCGACAAACTTGTTGCGGAAATCGAAGCCGCCGACCTCGACAAGGAGAAACGCGCCACCGCCGAGGAGGAATTGGAAACCGCGCGCGAACGCCAGAAGTTGCAGGAGCAAATTGACGTGCTCCGCAACCGCATCAACGACGCTTCCAAATGGATTGGCCTCGATCAGGACCAGCTTCGCGACACGCTCTCGTGCTCGCTTGAATTGCTCAACGCTGAACCCTTGAAGCAAGCTCCTGCCCCGGCCAATTCGCCTGCACGTTTCGTATTCCCGAATCTCGATGTCCGCCACGGCGCTGACCCGACGTGGGCGAACACGCTCGACACGCTTCGCGCTCCGTCCACTGATGGGCAACGAGGTTTTCAATGGCGCAAGGAGTCGCCCATCCGGCCCGTTGTCTTCAACGCCCCGGAGGGCATTGATGACGACATCGTGCAACTCCACTTGCAGCACCGTGTCGTCCAACGCCTGCTCGGTCGCTTTCTCTCCCAAGGCTTCGTTCATCACGACCTCTCGCGGGCCTGCCTCGCGCACACCTCCGACGCCATTCCACGCGTCGTCCTGCTCGGTCGTCTCTCGCTTTACGGCGCGGGCGCGGTCCGATTGCACGAGGAGATTCTTACCGTCACCGCCCGTTGGGCGGAACATGCCTCGCGACGCGGCGCGCTCACGCCTTACGCCCGTGAAGCCGAAGCCAAGACACTCGAACTGCTCGAAGACGGCCTGCGCCCCGGCACGCATCCGAATGTTCCCGAAGCTGTCGCAAAGCGTCTGCAAACTTCCTTCGCGCGCGACATCGAAGAATTGCTCCCGAATCTCGAACAGCGTGGGAAGGAAGCCAAGGCTGAGGCCGCAGCCAAACTCAGCAAGCGCGGAGCGGATGAGGCGGAGTCCATTCACCGCGTTCTCGACGACCAGAAACGCCGTGTGTTGAACGAACTCGGCCGTTACGACCAGACGCAGTTGCTGTTGAGCCTCGATTTGGAAAAGCGCCAGCTCGAGTCTAACCGCCGCTATTGGGACAAGTGGCTCGCCAATGTCGAGACCGACTTGCAGCGCGAGCCGGAGCGCGTGCGGAAGTTCTACGAAGTCTCGTCGTTCCGCATCGAACCCGTTGGCCTCGCCTACCTCTGGCCCGTGACAGGCTGACTCTTCACTAAGCAAACACTAACAACTCATGAGTCTCCCAAAACTTATATGCGATCGCTACTTGCTCTCGCCGACGGTGAAGATCGGTCGAATCTCTGAGGTATTTAAGGCGACGGACGGACTGTGCCCCGGCAAAGTTGTCGCAGTCAAAGTGTTCAAGTTCGGTCTGTTCAAGGATGCAGTCATCCAAGAGGCGTTTGAGCGCGAAAGTAGGATTCTAAGTGAACTACAGCACGGGTGCATCATTCCTATGTTGGATTTTGGAGTGGAGCCTACCACTCGAAGGCCGTTCCTTGTGCTCGATTGGGGGGGCAATGACCTAACAGTTAGCATCGACAAGAATAACATCCGGGACTGGGATAGCTTCTATGAATTGTTCGGTCGCGGCATTCTTGAGGCTCTTGCGTATGCGCACTCACGAGGTGTGGTTCATCGTGACCTGAAACCCGGCGATCTCTTGCGGACGGAGGATGATCGGATTCGGCTGGCAGACTTCGGCATCGCCAAATATCGGGAGTTCCTCGACGCGAGCCTCGACTTAGCACAGTTTGCAAATGAACCATTCACACCAGAGAACGGCTATGACCCAAACTACTCATTCGCATCCGATGTATTTGCCTTCGGTGCGATTGTCCTCGATTTTCTATCCGCCGTTCCGCTGAAGAAATGGGCGGACTTGCGCAAGGCTTTAGGACAAGTTCAGGCGCCCCCCGAAATTTTGGACCTGCTTGAGGGGGCCGTCTCGGCCGACCCGGCTGGGCGCAGTTGCTTGCCCTCTTTCGTGCCGTGCATGACGGCTGCAAACATCCGCAGATGCAGATGCCCGCGCGCCACGGCCACCTGTTCGACCCGGACCGTTTCAAGTTTCTGGAAGGCCGCACCCTCGCCGAGCCTCGCCTGCCGCTTGTCAGCGATGGGACGATTTTCCGCGTCCTCCACAATCTGTTCATCCTTGATGGCGAGCGCCTGAGCTACCGCACGCTCGACGTGCAGGAAATCGGCTCGGTGTATCAAACGATCATGGGCTTCGCCATTGAAGTCCCCGCTGGCACGAGCATCGCGCTGAAAGGCAAACGCAAGAACGGCAGTGTTCCCGCGTCACCCGTGGTAAATCTGGAAACTCTGCTGACGGTGAAGCCCGCCGAGCGCGCCAAGTGGCTCAAGGAAAATGCCGACACGGAACTTAACGGCGAGGCCGAGAAGAAGCTAAAAGCCGCCGCGTCCGTTGATGACCTGCTGGCCGCGATGGAGAAGCGCATTGACCGGGGCGCGACGCCCGGCCCTGTGCCCAAGGGCGGACTCGTGTTGCAACCCACGGACGAACGCCGCCGCAGCGGTTCGCACTACACACCGCGCTCGTTCACCGAGCCGATTGTCCGCAAGACGCTCGAACCGATTCTCAAACGCCTCGGCGAATACCCAACGCCCGCGCAGATTCTCGAACTCAAAATCTGCGACATCGCCGTGGGTAGCGCGGCGTTCCTCGGCCATCAGTTTCGACAACGGCACGAAGCTGCTCATTGAAGCGGCAACGTCGAGGTTGGTCGGCAGCAAATACCTAAACGAAGGGCAATCCACGAACCACGACAGCCACCCCGCCCATCCGACCTCTCCGAAGAGGATCGAGGACAGGCAGGTTGGCAGGTAGTTGGCGAACCATTCGGCAGTGCATCAATTCCTGACTCTTCGGAGGGAAAGCTCACGCACGAGTTCAAATCGAAACGCTTTCCTGCGCTAGCCAGCGCTGCACCAGATTCGCGGTAGCCAACGAAACCGGCTTGTTACAGGCGCGTAACAACTGCTCGATTTCCCATTCGCCGTTGGCCGCAGGTCGGAGAGACAAAGTCGCTCGATCCGGCTTAAGCACTCGATAAATGAACACCTTGCCGGCCGCAACACGCTCGCCGTAATTCCCCACGCAGTTATGCTGCCGGCGGCCTTCCTCAAGAAGTTGGCCAGGCTTCGTGAGCGGGACGATGAGGTCGGTGCCAGCGATGGGCGGCGGCGGAAACCGCAAGGTCCGGTAGACCTGCTCCCGCATGAGCATGTGGCGCTGGTAAGCCGCATTGATTTCCTGACCGCGTTCCCGCAAGCCGGCCAGTGTGCGAATGCCACCGAACTGGGGCGGCTCGTTCATGCGCCGGAGCGTGTCCACGAGGTCTGCCAGGAGGTGAACTGCCGCACCACGGAGTCGTTCCTCCTCGGCCGAGGCGATTTCGGCCAGCAGCGTCGGCGTGATGAGGCTCAACAGCCGGGGCTGGCAGGTCAGTTCCAACACCCCGGTGTTGATGGTGGGCACATGGGCGAGTCGTTTGGCCATGTCCTCGTCACCAGCGACTTCGCGCAACGCCAGCATGCGCTCAACCGTGACGGTCTCCGGTAGGATTTTGCGGAACAGATTCA
Organism: Limisphaerales bacterium; assembly: GCA_040081795.1. GTDB lineage: Bacteria > Verrucomicrobiota > Verrucomicrobiia > Limisphaerales > SXTU01 > SXTU01. The sequence continues at coordinate 7,019 of JBEBFV010000324.1, forward strand.
CCCACGCTTGGGAGTCGGGGAAGCCAAGCCAGCCCAGCACGTCGCGTTGCGGGCGGCGGGACAACTCGGCGGCCTGTTGCCCGAGATTGCCGGACAGGTTTCGGAACCGGGCCAGATTGGCGGTGCAGAAACCAAGGACGGGATTTTGTTCGAGCACATCCAGCGCCTCCTCGCGTTCCTGCACCATTCGTAGGACAGCCCACTGCCGGGCTGGAAAGCGCTCGGTCGCGAGCGCCAAGGGCGGAGGCAGGGACTGACGGAAAAGCCGGAAGACCTGATGCTTCTCGAGGAGCGGGTCCACCCCATGACCTCGCACGTCGGCAGGACCTGGCTCAATGGCGAGCAGGTCATGCT
>JBEBFV010000325.1:0-7366 GCA_040081795.1 Limisphaerales bacterium
GTTTCTGTGCGGCAGCGAGCCGGGCCAGCTCCGGCTCCACGCGCGGGAGCAGGTCGCTCCATGGCATCAGCCAGAAGCCCGGCACGCCGGGAACGAGATAGACCAGGCCGTGCGGCGTGCTGAGAAGCTGCTCGCCGGGCATCAAGCCGCCCGCCGTGAAGCGGCCGATGCTGGTGCGATGCAGCGCGTTCGCCGGCAAATCCAGCCAGAGCGGGATCACTGCCGGCTGTTTCACGCCCGCCCGATACGCCGCGAGCTGTGTGTGGATGCCGTTGGTGCTGCGCAGGGTGGCATATTCACGATTGCCCTCGTTGGCGAACTGAATGCCCGTGATGGCCCAGACCAGGTTGGAACCGGACGCGGTCGCGATGACGGCGGGCGACATGTCCGGATCCGCCGGCATCCATTCGGGCAGGCCGGGCAAGCTCGCACCGATGGACGCCATGAATCCGATGAGCGGCGTCGGCGGCAGCCGCATGGCGGTGAACAGCCAGTTCGTGGAGTTGGCAGGAAGCCGGCACGCCAGCCCCACTGGCCGGTGCGCTGGCGTGTGAAATTCCACCGCATCGTCGTGGACCCGCACCTCGTCGGCAAACACGGGCAGCTTGAAATTCGGCAACCCCCGCCACTGCCGGCCCGCAAAGTCATACTCGAACACGTCACCAGCCACCGCCACGCGCAGGCACCCCGGCGGGGCGGGAGCGGGCACGGGCAGCCCGATGCTGTTGCGCGCGTCGAGGAGGTTGGTGGCCGGGCGACGACGCGAGCTGGCCAGCGTCTCCACCGTGTCGCGCTGCGGATCGTAGGCGAGGATCGTGTCCGCCGCGCAGATCACGAGCCGGCCGTTGACCGCGTGCAGGCGGGCGTAGCCATTGACCGATACGGACAGTTTCTCCACCTCCTTGCCCCGCACCCGATAGACGGCGTTGGAACCGGACAGATAGACCTGCCCGGCCAGCACTTCAAAGAGCAGTGCCGGGGCGGGCAGCGGCGAAGCCAGTTCTAATGCCACCATGGCCGGCAGATCAGGCGGCGTCGGCTCGCTCCGCAGGTCAGGCAGGCTCACCGGCGCGAGATGGCTGCACGTTTCCACCCAGCTTCCCGCACCGGCCCGGCCAAGATAGTCCGACGAGTAATGCTTCCACGCGAGCCACAGGCGATCCTCGCGCCAGCGCGCCTGATGAATGGAAAGATAGCGGGCGCTGATCTTGTGATCCGGCGCGGGCACGCCGATCCGGTCCTGCACGCTCCGCCGCATCTCGGGAGCGAGCCAGAAGCGCGTCACTTGCAGGGCGTTCGCCGCCGGTCGCGCATTGGAATCCGCCACGGCTGGGGGAGTGACCAAGCTCGGCGGCGCGGCGGGTGGAGCGGTGGGTGAATTAGTCGCCGACGCGGCCAACTCGGTGAACCGCTTGATCGCCCCGTTCACCTCATGGATGCCGAACATCCGGCGATCATATTCTTTGAGCAGCGGCAGGAGATCGCGCGCCAGGTCCGGCGAGTAGGCGGGCAGGTTGATGGCGTTGCCGAAAACGAACGGATCATGCTGCTTGGCAGTCCGCAGATATTCCTGCGCGCGGCCCGCCATCCTTCCAGCGGCGAACTCACGCATCCGCCGGTCCGGCACTTCCAGCCGCGCCTGGTCCTCTGTCTGGGCCCGTGCAATCTGCGCCTCGGTGCCGACCCACGACTGCCGGCTCTTGCAGGTGGCGAGCAACCCCGCCCACGAATGCGGCGCCAGTTCACCATCCAGCAACGCCTCGCGCTGCTGCCACGCAGCATCCAGTAAGGTCTGGGTCTCCCGCAGGATGGCCTCCTTGCCGGCGGCCAGCATCAGCCGACTCACCAGGCCCTCGATGCGCTCGACACGGTTCGTGGAATCAACCAGTTGCTGAAGGTAGGCCGGCCAGCGGCGAGGCAGGTCGGAACGTTCGGACGTTTTCCAAGTGACCAACGGCGTGGGACGCACCTCCAAAAAAGTGCCCCGCACTACCGGGAACACCGGAGAAGGAATCAGCTTGCGATGCATCGCGATGACACCGTCCGCGTTCTCCTGCCAGTAGCGACCGTGCATGGTCAGCGTCAGCGGCAGGTTGACCTCGCCGTAGCCGACACCGAGAACGCTGCGGTGCGTCGTGGCCTGCCACGCCAGCCGATGAGCGGCCACGCCCGGAACCAGCTCCATAAACCCGACGGCCTCCCGCGCGGTCTGCCGAAGCTGCGCGAGGCGATCCTCCAGACCCACGCGGTATTCGGCAGCGTGGTAATAGTCCGCCAATGTCTGGCCGGTGCGGTTCAGCGCCGCCAGGCCGAGCGCGAGCCAGATGGGTTCCTTCAACAATTGGTCGTGAGTCATGCTGTGGCCCTGCGCCAGAAAACCCGCCAGCGCGCGCTCCGCATATCCCAGGTTCGCCGCATCGGGCGGACGCCGGAGAATGGGGCCGTGATCCTTCGTGCCGGGCCAGACCAGCTTCTCCGGCTGAATGCTGCCCGCCAGCACATCCAGACGAAGCGCCGCCTGATCCGGCCCTTGCAAGCCCAGCGCCCACGCGGATTCCGCCGCCGCCACTGCCTCGCGCCACAACCCCCAACGGCGGGCCCAGAGCGCCTGTTCCAGGAAGCGCACGCCTTCCTCCTCAGGCCGCCACACGATCGTCGGTGGATGGCGCAACGTCTCCAGCAAGCGACGCACCAGCGTGTCGGCAAGAAGGGCCAGATTCGCGCGCGGGCCGGTAACTTCCACGTTGGTTGGCTGGCCACCCGGCGAAGTGAGCCGCACCAGCACGCGCAGCGCGTCGCGCTCTGCGGTGTCCCGGTCAATCGTCCCCTCCACCACATGGCCGCCGCTCCAGAAAGCGACACCCCTAAGCCCGTCCAGCTCTTGCTCCGCCGTCAACCGCTCCATGCTGCGCCGCTCCAGCACGAACAACTCGCGTTCCTGCGCCAGCCGGTGCGCGACGAGCAGCGAGAGGCCCTGCTCAATCTCGGCCGCCCCGGGCGCGGCCACCGCCATGCGCAGGCCCAGCAGAGAAACCGGCACCGCCGCTGCCCGCGCGACGCCAAACTTGCCCAACAGCGGCTCAACCTGCCGCGTCACCCGCTGCGACCACGCCGAAGGATCCTCAATCGGCCACGGAACCTGCGCCGTGTGCAAAGTCACGCCCGGTTGCACCGCTACGAGCCGCAAGGCAGCCCAGGTCTTCCCTTCCACCGCGTTCGTCTCGACCAGCAGCACGCCCTGCGCGCCGAGCAACTGGCCGAGTTTGAGCGTGTCCCGGTTCTCGGCGGATGCCGACTGCTCGCGATAAATTCGGTCCGCTTCCACGCGCTCCAGCAGCGTGATTCCCGGCCGGCGGCTCAACTCCACCGCCAGCAAGTCCGCGAAGGGTTTCACACTCTCCGCGACCGACACGATCGCCAGCCGTGGAAGGTTCGTCGAGGTTGGCTGCGCCGGAGACGTCCCGGACGCAGCAGGTGCCAAGGCCAGGCTCCGGGTGATGCCGAACCAGCGCGCGAGCCGATCCTTCGCGCCCGGTTCGCCCTGCTTCTCCGCCGCCACCAGCAGGCTCAACACCTCGGGCTGCGCCCCGCCGCGCGTGTGAATGCGCTCGGCCAGATTCGTCTGCGCGGGCAAATGTCCCCGACCAGCGGCCTTGCGCAGCCACTCGTCCGTCTCCAATTCGAGCTGAAGCCGGACGCTGTAACTGGTGGCCGGTCCAAGCTTCTGGCCGCGCACATGGAGCAGCCCGTAGCCATACGCTGAAGCCGCATCCCCCGTCTCCGCCGCCGATTTCATCCACCCCAGCGCCTCCGCCGGCTTCATCGAGTGGTTGACCACGCCGCTGTTGACCAGCCACGCCAGGCAGACAACCGCCGGCGCATAGCCCTGCTTGGCGGCGGCGAGATGCCAGCGCACCGCCTCGTCCAAATGCGGCTGCATGAAACTCCCGTTGCCCAGCACGCCGTTGACACTCACCACGCCACCGCTGAGTGCCCGAAGATGGTTTGTGAACGCCGGGGCAAGCTGGTGTGCGAGCGCGAGCTGAAACTGCGCCGCCGCCTCGCCTCGTTCCGCCGCCTGCCGCAGCCGCGCCAGCTCCGTGCGGGCCGCCTCAGTGGGCTGCCCTTCCACGTCGAGGTGGTGCAATGGTTCCAGATTCCCGAGCGGCACGGCTCCCGGCGGTTTTGGCTCAAACAACTTCGCGCGCAGCGTCTCCCCAAGGCGATCAATCGTGCCGAGCGAACCTTGCACCTTGCTCAGGGCGGGCGATGGCCCCTTGGCCCCGTTCCGTTGCGCCACCTCCCACCAATACCACGCCGCCTTTGGATCACTTGGAACCAGCCACTCCGCGTAGCGCCGCTGCTCGGCGGCGGACCCGATCTCCGCCGCCGCGCGGAACCACGCGCCAACCTTGGTTGGGGGCTGATTGGTCACGCGCAGGGCCGCGACCGCTGTCGCCCGCAACAACACCGCCGGCCCGTGCCCGCGCTCGGCCAGCGGCTCCACCCAGCGCAGTGTGCTGACGGCGTCCAACCGGCCCGCCTGACGATTCAGTGAGTTGAGGCAGGCCAGCCGGAACTGCGCCGCAAGGCTGCCCTTGGCCGCCGCCAGCCCATACCACAGGGCGGCTTCGGCCACGTCACACCCCGTGCCCACCGCGCGCTCGTGCTTCATCCCCATCCGGAGCTGCGCCTCGATCACGCCGCCGGTGCCAGCGCGACTGAACCACCGATAAGCCTCCTCCAACTCCACCTTGCCATCGCGCCCGCGCAGCAGGCGCTCGCCCAAGGCATACTGCGCGGCGGCCTCGCCCTTTTCAGCAGCGGCACGCACTTCGGCGACAGGCTCCACCAACCAGCACGCGTCCGGCTTCGGCACGCCGGCCCCCCATGCGCTGGTGGCGCAGGCGAGCGCGGTCAGCAACCCGGACAAACACCTCCGGCTGTGGTGTGCGCGGCAGGAGGCGCTGTTCCACGTCCCCATCGTCGACGAGCTGACGCTTCCACTGCCCGGCGCTTCGAGGCAATCCGGCACGAGGCGGCTGGCGGGCTGGTTCAGCGCTTTCACGCCGCGAGTGCCGCGTTGGGTGTGGAGATGCTCATGGGAGTGGTGGCTGCTTCAAGGAGTGCGCTTGAGGAGCTGGCGCACGCGGTCGCGTGCTTGTTGCTGCTGTTCCGGGGAGAGTAATTGCAGCCCGGCGTCCGCCTCGGCGGCGACAGCGGAACTGGTCTGCCGGGCCAGCAGCAGCCACGCACAGGCTTCCATCGGATCCTTTGGCACGTGCTGGCCGCGTTGGTAGAAGCCGGCGAGCACCCTCATCGCGGCGGCGTCGCGCACTCCAGCGGCACGCAAGTAGTGGTCCATTACCTCGACGAGCATGGCGTCGTCGGGATTGGTGCGACGTGCCTTCCAGTCCCCCTCGTCGAACCAGTTGTTCAGCCCACCGGGCAGAGCCGGATCCTTGGAGCCACCGCTGATTCGCAGCTTCACCGACGTGTCTCCCGGCCGGCCGACAAACGACGCGCCGTGCAGGAACCACCGCGCGGCGGAGACGAGGTCGCGCGGCCCGCCGTAGCCCCAGCGATAACGGTCGCCCAGCATCAGCGCGGCTTCGATGTGCTCGCCCTCGGCGGCGGCGTGGAGCAGGCGGTGCGGTGTCTCGGTGGTGTCGCGTGGCTCCAACTCGCCCGTCGCGATGAGGCGGGCCAGTCGGAATTGCGCCTCGGCATTGCCAGCTCGGGCAGCGTCCCGCCAGCCAGCCAGTTGGGTGGTGGCATCCAACTGTCCCTGCTCGCTGAGCATGCGGAGTGCGCCCACTTCGCCGTTCGCGGCGGCGCGGACAATCCAAATCAGGCCTGCCTTCGTGTCTTTTGGAACGCCCCGGCCGGTGAACAGGCTGTAGCCATACGCATTCATCGCGGCCGGATGCCCCGCCTCGGCGGCTCGTAGATACCAACGGTTCGCCCCGGCGGCATCTTCCTTCAGGCCGAACCGCCCGCTCAGGTGGGCACGGCCGATGGTGCGCATGGCCTCCGGGCTGCCAGCGGCGGCGGCCTGCTCGAACAACTTGAAGGCGGCGGTGGCATCGGCGGCCAGGCCAATGCCGGAAGCCTGCAACTGTCCGAGCAAGTGCAACCCGGCGCCATTGCTCAGGCTTGCGGCGGCGCGGGCCAGGTGCAGGGCCTCGTCGAAATTCTCCGCCAGCCCCTCGCCGAAGAGCTGGCGGCGGCCCAGTTCCGCCATCGCCTCCGCGTTGTTCTGCGCGGCGGATTGCCGCAGCAGCGCCAGTCCGCGCGCGGCATCGCGCGGCACGCCGCGCCCGGTGAGGAGCACTTGACCGAGATAGAACTGCGCGACCGCGTCTCCGCGTGCGGCATCGGCTTCTATGTCGGCCACGGGGCGCTTGGCCCAGCGGGCAGACAGCCCGTAAAAGTTCAGCGCGGCGATGGGCAGTTCAGCGGCGGACGCCAGCAATGCTGCGAACAGTAGCGAGCCAATGAGGGACAGTTTCATGACGGGACGAATCAAGGTTTGCCTGGCGGCGTTTTGGGCACGGGCACGGCGGCCGGGGCGTTGGTCCCGCGCGGACGGGGCGATTTGCCGCTCATCATCTCACGCATGAACTCCTGCATCTCGTCGGGGTCCATCTTGCCGTTCTTGTTCTTGTCATAGCGCTCGAGGATTTCCGGCGGCGGCGGGCCTTGGGGCAATTGCTGGAGCGGCCGCGCTTGCTGCGCTTGCAGGTGTTGTTGGAGCGCCTTGGCCTCCTCCTCGTCAATCCGCCCGTCCTGGTTCTTGTCAAACTGCTTCAAGTCGGACTGCTGCGTGAACGGCGACTGGGGACGGAAGGGCTGGCCCGGCAACCTAGGCTGGCCCGGGCCGGTCGGCGGACCACCGAAGCCGATTCGCGGTGGCAATTGCACGGACGAGGGCACCGATCGCGCGCGAATCAAATCGCCCACCGCGCTGAGTTCGTTGCCATCCAGTCCACCGTCACGGTTCTTGTCGGCGTTGTTGAAGTGCATGGAAAGCATTCGGGATGCGTTGGCGTCCGCGTCGAGCTTTTCACCGGAGAACAAACCGGCGAACTCACCGCCAGTCACTTTCCCGTCTTGATCCAAGTCGTAAGTGTGGAGCAGTTGCCGGCCCCGGTGATTGCCCGGAGCCGGGCGGGCGGCACGCACGGCGGCGAGCTTGGTGAACTCCGCCTCGACGCGGGGCAGCACGTCGCTCCACGGGATGAACCAGAAGCCTGGCACCGCCTCGGCGCGATAGACCAGGCCGGGCGGCGTCGCCAGCAGCGTGCCCGGCGAGGCGGCGAGCTTGCCACTGTAGGCACGCCCCCGCGCCAGCCCCGCCCCCAGG
>JBEBFV010000326.1:0-7361 GCA_040081795.1 Limisphaerales bacterium
CAGACCGCCGCTACAGGGGAGGCTTCGCTCACGCGAGTTTGACCTTGAGCCGCTGGCCGCGGATGGCGGTGCGGTTGAGCTTGGAGATGATGGCGTGGGCAGAGTCGGCCGCGACATCCACGAAGGTGTGGCGCTCTCGGATGTCCACGACGCCGACGGTGCCGCTTGGCAGACCGGTCTCGCCCAGGATGCAGCCGACGACATCGCCGGGGGCGACTCCGTGCTGCTCGCCGACGCTCATCCAGAGACGGGTCATCTCGGCGGGCGTGGCACGGCTGGCGGGGCGACGAGCTGGGTAGCCGGGGGCGATGGAACGTGGACCGGAGTCGTCGCGCTGGGGACGTTCGCCGGGCTGGTCTTCGTATTGGTCGTAGTCGCGGCGGACGGGCTGGCGCGCGGCGGGCCGGTCGAGCTCGGTGCGAAGGGATTTCTTGGGAGGGCCGGGCTTGCGCGGCTGGTTGATGAGCTTGCGCAGGTCGGCGGCGGTGGAAGGAAGTTTTAGCTCTGCGTCCTCTGCGGATTCGGGCTGGTGTTCTGTTGAATGGGCGGACGGGGCAGGGGATGGGACGACGCTTGGTTCATCCGATGGATTCGCGGTGGGCGCTGCCGGTTCAGGAGTGGCAGTCGCAGGTTCAGCGAACACAGCTGCGGGCGGCTGAGTGGCTTCTCCAACGCTTCGGTCATCTCCGATGGCGGGCGGGAGCGCAGCCGGCTGCGAGTCGGCGATGTGAGCGGCTTCGGTGACGGGAGGGGCCTCCGGTTTGGGAGCCGGCTTTTTGGCTGGGGCGACAAGCTGGTCGGCCACTGCCGGAGCGTCAGCCGGTGGAGCGATGCGAGCGGGCGCGGGCACTACCGGCTTCGCTTCGTGCCTGGGTGCGGGGAGCACTCGCGGCAGCGCGTCCCTGGCCGGGGCGGCGGGTTTGACCGGCGCGCGGAGGGGTTGCTTGGGCGCTGCGGACGGCGGCGGTGACGCACTTGCACCGGGCGCGATTGCGACGGGGCGGACAGGAACACCGGGGACGGGACGGGTGATGGCGGTGGCTTTTTCGACCTTGTCAGGCTCGCCGGGAGAGCCGCCTTCGAGGAGGTGTAGCATCGCGGAGATGATGTCGGTGCTGTCGAAGCCTTCTTCGAGGAGGCGCTCGACGGCGTGGTCCTGTCGGTGAAATTTGCCGACCTGCAAGGTGGTGCGGACCTTGCCGATGAGGACGTTGGCGCGTGCCTCGTCCACCTCTTCGACGGAGGGCACTCGGCCGCGCTGGATGCGCATCCGGGTGAAGCGCTCGATGTTGCGGATTTGGAACAGCTCGCGGCCCGCGACGAAGGAGAACGCCATGCCGCTGCGGCCCGCGCGGCCTGTGCGGCCAATGCGGTGGACGTAATCCTCCACGTCGTAGGGGAGGTCGTAGTTGAAGACGGCCTGGATGTCGTCCACGTCAATGCCGCGCGCCGCCACGTCCGTGGCGACGAGGAACTCGAGGCCGGACTTGCGGAACTTGTTCATCACGCGGTCGCGCTGGGCCTGGTTCATGTCGCCGTGCAAACCCTCGGCGGAATAGCCCTGCGTGTTCAGGTGCTCGACCAGTTCATCCACCATGCGCTTGGTGTTGCAGAAGACGATGCCGAGGTTGAGGTCGTGGACATCAATGAGCCGGGTGAGCACCTCGATTTTCCAGCGGCGGTCCACCTCGAAGTAGATTTGCTCGACGGTCGGGACGGTCATGGCCGCCTGCTCGACGCGGACGTTCTCCGGAGACTTGGAGTGCCTCTCAATCAGGTCGCGGATCGGGCGCGGCATCGTGGCGCTGAAGAAGACCGTCTGGCGCTCGGGCGGGGTGGATTTGAGGATGTGCTCGATGTCATCGCGGAAACCCATGTTCAACATCACGTCGGCCTCGTCGAGGATGAGCATCTTGAGGGCATCGAGGCGGAGCGTGCCGCGCTCCATGTGGTCCATGACGCGGCCCGGCGTGCCGATGATGATTTGCGCGCCCTGGCGCAGGCCCATGAGCTGGCGGTCGTAGGATTGCCCGCCGTAGATGGGCAGCGCGTGGATGCCGCGCTTGAAGAACGCGAGCTTGTGGACCTCCTCGCAGACCTGGACGGCGAGTTCGCGCGTGGGGCAGAGAATGAGAACCTGCACGGCGCGGACCTGGGGGTCAGTCTTCTCGATGGCGGGGATGGCGAAGGCCGCTGTCTTGCCGGACCCCGTCTGCGACTGGCCGACCACGTCCTTGCCGGACATCAAGATGGGGATGGCCGCAGCCTGGATGGGCGCGGCCTGCTCGAAGCCGAGTTTGTCTATGCCCTTGAGGATTTCAGGGGACAGGCCGAGTTCAGAAAACAGTTTGGGTGTCATGCTGCGTCGAAGCGACTTGCCGAGAATAGCAGGGAAAGAGCCGGGAGCGAGAGGTATTCTTGCGGGGCAAGCTTCTGAGATGAAGCGCTACGGTGAGGAACGTGGACGAGGCTTCAACACAAAGGCGCAGAGGGCGCAGAGATTCGCGGAGAAAAACGAGGGCGGGAAATTTTCAGCCAGCTCGGCGGTCCTCCGCGTCCCTCTTCTAAACGTGCAATGCAAGAAACTGCGGCGTTCGCTTACGTTGGTCGTTCACCCCACGTCAATCAGCGCGGGTGCTCCACTTGACTCGCGGAACTTCGGTTTTATAGTCCGCCCCATCATGTCACGGGACTTCGTAGAGGCGGGCGGCGGGGAGCCGCCGCCAGACCAGCGACTTCAACAACTCAAGGAATTCCACCCTGCCGGACGCGGCCCGTGGGCGCACGTGCCCGGCGCGGATTGGAGCGACTGGAAGTGGCAGCTCAAGCATCGCGTCACCACCGTCGAGCAACTGGAGCAGCTCCTGCCCACGCTCACGCGCAAGGAACGCGCCGGGGCCATCCTCTCGCGCACGAAGCTCGCGATGGCCATCACGCCGCACTTCTTCAACCTCATTGACCCCGAGGACGAGAACTGCCCCATCCGCTGGCAGATGATTCCGCGCCTCGATGAGACGAACCTCGCGCCGTGGGAAACCAGCGACCCTTGCGGCGAGGACGAGCACTCGCCGGTGCCGGGCCTCGTCCATCGCTACCCCGACCGCGTGCTGTTCCTCGTCACCGACCGCTGCGCCGCCTACTGCCGTTACTGCACGCGCTCGCGGCTCGTGAGCAATGCGAGCGGCTACGACTTCCATCCCGAGTTCGACCGGCAGATTGACTACATCGCCACGCACCCGCAAATCCGCGACGTGCTCCTCTCCGGCGGCGACCCGTTGCTCCTCAGCGACGAGAAGCTCGAATACCTCCTCACCCGCCTGCGCGCCATCAAGCACGTCGAGTTTCTCCGCATCGGCACGCGCATCCCGCTCTTCCTCCCGCAGCGCATCACGCCCGCGCTCTGCGCGATGCTCCGGCAGTTTCACCCGCTCTTCATCAGCATCCATGCGAACCACCCGCGCGAGCTGACCACCGAGGTTCGCGACGCCCTCGCCCGCCTCGCCGACGCCGGCATCCCGCTGGGCAACCAGTCCGTCCTGCTCAAGCACGTCAACGACGACCCCATCGTGATGAAGGCGCTCGTGCAGAAGCTCCTCATCTGCCGCGTGCGCCCCTACTACATCTATCAGTGCGACCTCATCGCCGGCAGCGCTCACCTGCGCGCGAGCGTGCGGCGAGGTATTGAGATAATGAAATCCCTGCGCGGCCACACCACGGGCTACGCGGTTCCGCAGTATGTGATTGATGCTCCGGGCGGCGGCGGCAAGGTGCCCGTGAATCCCGAATACGTCCTGAGCCGCAATGCCGACCGCGTCGTCATCCGCAACTTCGAGGGCAAGGTCTTCGAGTATATCGAGGGGGCGGACGGCGCGCCGCGCTTCAAGCCATCGGAGGACTTTCATGTGCCGGAGATGACGTAGCCTGGACGGATCGAGTTTTGACGCGACTGCTCTGTGCAAGTGCCCTGAAGACGGTGACAACGGCCCGGGCAATTGGCCGTTTTGCTAGGCGGGGCTTGCTGGCCCCTGTTTCCCCCATGAGCACCTCGTCTGGCTTTTTGCGAACGCTGCTGGTCGCGCTCATTTGTGCCATCAGCGGCTCGGCCGCAGAGCCTGTCCCTCAACCGGCCCCAGAAAATCCAATCTTGCGGTCTTACTTGCCCGCCATTTTGACGCGAAATCTTGGAGCCAAGTAGTTCGAAGCGAGCACTTGGATGGGCAAGAAAGGACTCGACTATCGCATGGTGGCGACAGCGCGTCCCGCCTGTCCTCCCATTCAAGGCCCGCTTGAGCGGAATCTGATCAGCCAGAAGTCAGGCGAGACACACTGACCTACTTTGAATCACGCTGCCGCTCCTTCACCCACTCGTCCACAAACCGTTCCAAAACCTCCAGCGGCACCGCGCCGTTGCGCAGGATCACGTCGTGGAACTCGCGCACGTCAAACTTGGAGCCGAGCTCCTTCGCGGCGCGGGCGCGCAGTTCCTTGAGCTTGAGTTCGCCCACTTTGTAGGCAAGGGCCTGGCCGGGCCAACTGATGTAGCGGTCAATCTCGTTGATGATGTCGTTCTCCTGCTTGGGCGCGTTGGCCTTGAAGAAATCTATCGCGCGCTGCCGGTCCCACTTCAGCGAGTGGATGCCTGTGTCCACCACGAGGCGGACGGCGCGCCACATCTCGTAGGTGAGCTGGCCGAACTTGTCGTAAGGGTCCGCGTAGAGGCCGAGTTCCTCGCCGAGAAATTCTGAGTAAAGGCCCCAGCCCTCGATGAACGCGGTGTAGCCGCCGTAGCGCCGGAACTTCGGCAGCTCGCCCTGCTCCTGCGCCAGCGCGATTTGCAGGTGATGCCCGGGAACGGCTTCGTGCAGCGAGAGGGCCATCATCTCCCACTTGGGGCGCGTCTCGGGCCGGTAGAGGTTAACGAAGTAGGTGCCGGCGCGCGAGCCGTCGGCGGCGGGCTGGCGGTAGTAAGCGGTCGTTGTGTCTGGCGCGATTTTGTTGGGGATGGCCTCGATGCCGTAGGGCATGCGCGGGAGGGTCTTGATGACTTTCACCAGCAGCGGGTCAATGCGCCGCGACATCGCGTGGTAGCCGACGAGGAGTTCCTGCGGTGTCTTGTAGTAGAACTGCGCGTCGGTGCGAAGGAACTGGAAGAACGCGGGCAGGTCGCCCTTGAATCCGACCTTGTCCTTGATGGCGAGCATCTCGGCGCGGATGCGGGCGACTTCCTTCAAGCCCAGCTCATGAATCTCGCGCGGCGTGAGCGAGGTGGTGGTGAACTTCTTCGCCTCAAACGCATAGCGCGCCGCGCCGTCGGGCATCTGCCAGCACCCGACTCCGTCGAAGCACGTGGGGAGATACTCGTTGGTGAAAAAGGTGTGAAAAGCGCGGTAGGCGGGGACAACTTGCTGCGTGATGACGGCGCGGGCTTCATTCTGCAAACCCTCGCGGTCGGCGGAGAGTTCTTTCGGGATGCTGGCGAAGGGCTTGTAGAACGGGCTTTTCTCCGGGTCGCTGACGATTTGCTTTTCGATTTGTCCCGGCACGCGCTGCATGACGACCTTGGCGTGAACGATTCGGGCGCGGATGCCCTCGCGCATGAGGTCGGTGGTCTGCGCGGCGTAGCGGGGCAGGGCGCGCAGGCGGGCGAGCCAGTCTTCGAAGTCCTTGAGCGTCTCGAAGCGGAGGCTGTCGGCAAGCTCGTCCTCGGTCTGGAGTCCACCGCGCTGGTTGAGCGGCGCGAGATGCCAGCGGAAGGCGTGGCCCTCGATGCCTTGCGTGAGGCGATGCTCGAAGAGGTCGTAGTTGAGCTGGTCGCGGGGGGAAAGAGACTTGCGGTCAATCTTGCGCAGCCGCGCGAGCGCGTCCTGGCTGTGGCGATGCTCGGCCTCGATGGCGGCGGGCGTGATGTCTTCCCAACGGTCGTTCCACCGACGGTCGCCGAGCTGCGACGCCCACGTGGGGTTGCGCTGCATCGTGTATTCCCACTCGGCGGCGAAGAAGTCGTGGAGGGCTTGCGTGGCGTCGGCGGCGCGAGTGTTCGCAACGGCAAGCGCGAGGCAGAGGAGGAGAAGCTGACGTGTCATGGCTGCGGCGAAGGATAGCGGTGCGTCAGCGGCGGGGAATGAAAAATACAATCGATGCGAATGAGAGATCGGGGTTGCCAACGCTTGATGCGGCGCTCTCCGCTGTTACCTTCGCCCCATGTTGAAACTCGAAGACCTGACGCTGCGCCTCCATCCCGCAGACAACGTGGTGGTGGTGAAACGCCCGCTCAAGCCGGGCGTGGAACTGGTCAGCGGCTCGCTGCGCCTCGTCATGGCCAAGGGCATCCCGCCCGGGCACAAGCTCGCCGTCGCTGAAATCGCCGACGGCGCACCCGTCACGAAATACGGGCAGACCATCGGCTTCGCGAAGGGTCGCATCCTGCCCGGCGAGCACGTCCATACGCACAACGTCGAGCTGCGCGACTTCGGCCGCGACTACGCGTTCGGCGTGGATGCCCGGCCCGTGGCGTATCATCCCGCGTCTGCGATGCGTTCGTTCCAGGGTTTCAGCCGCCCCGGCGGCAAGGTCGGCACACGCAACTACATCGCCATCATCTCCAGCGTGAACTGCTCCGCCGGCGTCTCGCGCTACGTGGCAGATCGCTTTCGCGGGCCGGACTTCGCGCGCGACTTCCCCGGCATTGATGGCGTCGTCCCCTTCACGCACAAGATCGGCTGCGGCATCCAGCCCGGCGCGCCGCACGAGCTGTTGCAACGCGTCACCGCCGGCATCGCACGGCACCCGAACATCGCTGGCTACGTGATGATCGGCCTTGGATGCGAGGTGAACCAAGTCCACCTCGTCGCGGAGGCGCACAAGCTCGACTTGACCCGCCCCGGCGAGCAGACGCCGACCTTCCTTACCATCCAAAACTCCGGTGGCGTCCGCAAAACCGTCGAGGCCGCTGCGGCTGCTGTCGCGAAGTTGCTCCCCGCCGCGAACGCGCTGAGGCGCACGTCGCAGCCGATTTCCAAACTCATTCTCGCCGAGAACTGCGGCGGCTCCGACGGCAACAGCGGCATCACCGCCAACCCCGCGCTCGGCGTCGCCTCCGACGAGCTCGTCCGCTACGGCGGCACCAGCGTCCTCGCGGAGACGCCGGAGATTTACGGGGCGGAACACTTGCTCACGCGCCGCGCCGTGTCGCGCGACGTAGGCCAGAAGATCGTGGATCTCATCCACTGGTGGGAAGCCTACGCGCGCGCCAACGGCGGCTCGATCGACAACAACCCGAGCTACGGAAACAAGGAGGGCGGCCTCACGACCATCTACGAGAAAAGCCTCGGCGCGGTCGCCAAGGGCGGGCAATCCCCGCT
>JBEBFV010000327.1:0-7360 GCA_040081795.1 Limisphaerales bacterium
CGTCCTCGAAGCCGAGCGAGCGGAGCTGGTGCATCCCCTTGGGAAACGCGCCGACTCGTTTGAAGCCAAAGATCGCCATCATCGGATACGGCATGGGCAACATCGCGTCGCTCCACAACGCGTTTGTGAAGGTGGGCGCGGACGTGTGCGTCGCTGCCACGCCCGCCGAGCTGGAGCAGGCCACGCACATCGTGCTGCCCGGCGTCGGCGCGTTTCCCAAGGGGATGCACCAGCTCCGCTCGCTCGGCTTCGAGGACGCGGTGCGCCGTTTGGTTGCGCAAGGCCGGCTGCTGCTGGGCGTGTGCCTCGGAATGCAACTGCTCGCGACCGAGGGCGAGGAGCACGAGCTGACCGCCGGGCTGAACCTGATTCCCGGCCGCGTGGTGCGCTTCAACACGCCCGGCCTGCGCGTGCCGCACATCGGCTGGAACGACACGGTGTCGCGCCGCGCGGACTCGCTGCTCGGGGATGCGGGGGCGAAGGACTGCTTCTACTATGTCCACAGCTTTCATTTCGCGGCGGCGGATTCAGCGGACGTGGCGCTGACGAGCGACTACGGCGGCGAGTTCGTCGCCGGTGTCGAGCGCGGCAACGTGATGGGCGTGCAGTTTCATCCGGAGAAGTCCCACGCCGCCGGGCTGAACCTGCTGAAGCGATTTGTCGAGCGAACCGCCTGACCAGAACCACCGTGAAAATTGTCTGCACCATCGAAGCGCGCATGAAATCCTCCCGGCTGCCGGGCAAGGTGCTCCTGCCCGTCTGCGGCAAGCCGCTCCTCGAACTCATGATCGAGCGCCTGCGCCAAGTGCCGGAACTCGACGGCATTGTCATCGCCACCACGGCGGACCCGAGCTGTCAGCCGATTGAGGACTTGGCGAAGCGGCTGGGCGTCGGCTGCTTTCGCGGCAGCGAGGACGATGTGCTGGATCGCGTGCTCCGCTCCGCGCAGTCCGCACAGGCGGACTTGATTGTCGAGCTGACCGGAGATTGCCCGCTGATGGATCCCGACTTGGTCAGCGAGGTTATCCGCGAGTTTCGCAGCAGAGATGTGGACTACTGCGCGAACGTCCTTCAGCGCACGCACCCGCGCGGCATGGACGTGCAGGTCTTCCCGACCAAGGTGCTCGCGCGCGTCGCCGAGCTGACCAACAACCCATCCGACCGCGAGCACGTCTCCATCTACATCTACTCGCATCCGGAACTCTTCCGCTTGCACAACGTCACCAGCTCGCTTTCGGCTGAAGACGCCGACCTCCGCCTCACCGTGGACACGCCGGACGACTTCAAGCTGGTCAGCGAAATCTTTCAGCGCCTCCACCCGGCAAATCCGCGTTTCCGCCTCGCGGACATTCTGAAGCTCATGCGCGAGCATCCCGAACTGCGCAGCATCAACTCGCATGTGCGGCAGAAAGCGGTGTGACTGCGAACGCCATGATATCCGTCCGCCCAAGTTGCCGAACAGATCGCGTGCTCCGTGTTCCGTGCTGCGTGATTCAGTCAGACCGCTCTCGTTGCAGCTCACGCATCACGAATCACGCAGCACGTTCCTCCCCATGCTCAAACGCCGCCTAATCCCGTGCCTGTTCCTCCAGAACGGCCTGATCGTGCGGAGCCAGGAGTTCACGCAGTTCAAGCAGCTTGGCAACCCCACCGCGCAGCTTGAGCGGCTCAACGACTGGGACGCGGACGAATTGGTCTATGTGGACATCACGCGCGACGGCTCCTACGACCTCAAGCGCGACGACCTCAAGACCGCCTCGCGCTCCGACGTGCTCTCCATCCTGCGCGACATCTCGCGGCACTGCTTCATGCCGCTGTCCTTCGGAGGCCGGATCCGCGATCTGGAGACGGTGGACGCCTTCATCGCCAACGGCGCGGACAAGGTCGTCATCAACACCGGCGTCGTGCTGAACCCGGACCTCATCACGCAGGTCGCCGAGAAATACGGCTCGCAGGCGATGGTCGTGGCGATCGACGTGAAGCGCGAGGCTGACGGCAGCTACGCCTGTTACTCGCACAACGGGCGAGAGCGCCTCGCCAAGCCGCTGCGCGAGTGGCTTGCGGAAGTCCAGCAGCGCGGCGCGGGGGAAATCTTTCTCAACTCCATTGACCGCGACGGCACGGCGAACGGCTACGACTTGGACATCGTCAACCGCGTCTGCGAGTGGGCCGACGTGCCGGTCATCGCCTGTGGTGGCGCAGGTGTATTCGAAGACTTCGCGGAGGTGCTGGCGAAGACGCCGGCCTCGGCCATCGCGGCGGGAAACATTTTTAACTTCACTGAGAACGCCTACCGCCGGGCCAAGAAATTTCTGCGCGACGCGGGCGCGAACGTCCGCTAAATATTCCGCATGGACACCAAAGCTGCGCCCGCGCTCGCACCAGCCTTCCTCACCACTGAGCGCCTCACGCTCCGCGCGCTGGAGCCAGCCGATGCCTCGGCGCGTTATCTCGCGTGGCTGAACGATCCGGACGTGCTGCGCTTCCGCGGGCCGAAGGCGTTTCCCAGCAACTACGAGAGTCTCAAGGCGTTCATCGCCAGCATCCCTGGACGTGGCGATCTGGTGCTGGCCATCATCCGCCGCGACACCGGCGAGCACATCGGCAACGTGGCGCTGAACACCATCCTCTGGGTCCATCGCTCGGCGGAACTTAGCATCATGATCGGCGAGAAGAGCTGCTGGGGACAAGGCTACGGGCGCGAGATCATCCGCGCGGTCACGAAACACGCCTTCGGCAGCATGGGGTTGAACCGCATCTGGGCGGAGTCGCCCAATCCCGGCTTCAACGCGGCGGTGAAAGCGCTCGGCTGGAAGCACGAGGGCACCAAGCGGCAGGCGCTGCTCGTGGACGGCGCGTTTGTGGACATCGCGTGCTGGGGCCTGCTCGCGGCGGAGTTCAACCCGGCGCTCTGACCATGCCAGCTCTCCTCGACGGCGGTTGCTTTGTCGGCCAAGCGATGAGTGAGGCGTCGCCCTTCACTGCGGATGATCTGCTCCACTCTCTGGACGAAAACGGCGTCAGCACCGCGCTTGTCGGCTCCTATCGCTCGCTCTACTACGACGTGAAGGCGGGCAACCGCGAGGTTGCCCAGCTCGCGGCAAAGCATCCGCAGCGCATCGTTCCTCTCGGCATTCTCAATCCCGCGCGCTACGACGACACGCCCTCGCAGCAGCTCGCGTGGCTTAAAAAAGAGCTGGGAATCACCGTCGTCGCGATGTTCAGCTCGCCGTTCTACTATCCCGTAGTTTGGGATTCGCCGTGGATGGCTGAACTCGGTCGCGCCGCTGAGGAACTCGACGTCGTGCTGCAAGCCGGCATCCGCGACGACGTGGAGCTTGCCGCTGTGAGCCGCACTTGGGGCGCGCTGAGAACCCCCGTGCTCATCCGCTGGGTGGCTGGTCGGCGCTACCGAATGCACGGCCACGAGCAGGCCACCGCGCGAGCGTGCCCAAACTTCTACTTCGACGTTGGCAACGCCTGCTCGACCGGTGCCATCGCGCGGCTGGCGGAAAGAATCGGCGCGCACCGCCTCTTCTTCGCTAGCAACACGCCACACAACCTTCCCGCATCGCCTCATGCGGTTCTGGTCGAAGCCGAGTTGTCCGCCGAGAATCGCGCCACCATCTCCGGCGGCACGCTCGATAAACTCCTGAACTTCACCGCCACTTCCCAAGCTCCTTCCCCCGCCGCCGCATTGCGCCAGCTGCTTTGGGCCAAGCTGAAATCGTGGCCTAAGTTCGACACGCACTGGCATCCCGACCATTGGAACCTCGGCGAGCCGGCCACCGACTTCGCGTCTCAACAGCGGACGTGGACGGAGTTCGGCGTCGAGCGCGTGCTGGTCTTCTCCATCGAGGCCATCAACTACGACCTCGACGCCGGCAACCGCCAAACCGAGCGCGTGCTGGCCGCCGACCCGCGTGCCGTCGGACTCATCGTGGTGAACCCGCTCCAGCCGCAGGCGAGCCTCGCGCAGATCGAGCGGCTCGCCGCGCATCCGCGCTTCGTCGGCGTGAAGACGATTCAGGACAACTACGGCCTCGGCCTCGACCACGCGGCTTACGAACCTTTGCTTGCCGAGGCAGCGAAGCGCGACCTGCCCGTGCTCGCGCACCTCACCGGCCTGGAAGGCGCGGCGCGGAATTTCCCGACGGTGCGCTTCGTCGGTGCGCACGGCAACTGGGGCCGCACGCACCGCCTCCGCGCGCTGCCGAACGTGTGGTTTGACTTCTCCACCAGTCACGCGCTGGCCGAGGAGACGCAGCTCGCGCGCTTCATTCGCGAGACCGGCGCGCACCGGATTCTCTTCGGCTCGGACGGCCAGCTCGTCTCCCCCGCGTGGTCGCTGGCGAAGCTGCTGGATTGCGGTCTGAGCGACGCGGAGTTTGATTTGATTCTCCGGCGGAATGCGGAAGTGGTGTTTCCGAAGGCGAAGGCCAAGGCGACTGCGTGACGGATCGCGCCTCTCATTAGCACCCGGCTTCAGCCGGGTGTGGTAGCACGGCGAGGCGGAAACCGTTTCAACGGTTTCTGCCTGACCGCAGCAAGGCAGGACTAAGCCGTTGAAACGGCTCTGCCACTTGCCGCCGTGTTTCACCGGGCTGAAGCCCGGTGCTAATGAGAGCGGCAAACCCGCCTCCAGTCTTGCCGCGACTTCCTCGTTCGTTCAGTTTGTTCCCGCATGAGTGAAGTGAAACCAATGACCTATTGCACGCGCTGCGTGTATCCCATCATCGCGGCCACGCCCCTGACCATCAACGACCAGGGCGTGTGCAGCGGCTGCCTCACCTACGACGAGCAGCAGAAGGTCAACTGGGACCGCCGCAAGCGCATGTTCGAGGACCTCATTGACCAGTATCGCTGCAAGGACGGCAGCACCTACGACTGCGTCATCGGCGTCAGCGGCGGCAAGGACAGCTTCTGGCAGGCGCACCTCTTCACCAAGGTCTATGGCCTGAAAGTGCTCTTCGTCTGCTACGCCGAGAACAACCACACCGCCGTCGGCCTGCGCAACATCCAGCGCATGAAGGAGTGCTTCAAGGGCGACTTCCTCCATTTCACGCCCGAGGTGGACGTGCTCAAGAAGCTCAACCGCCTCGGCATGTCCGTCATGGGCGACCCGAACTGGCACACGCACATCGGCATCATGACATTGCCGATCCTCGTCGCGGCGAAGTTCGGCGTGAAGCTCTTCAACTACGGCGAGCACGGCTTCATGAACCTCGGCGGAATGCACTCCTACAACGACCTCGTCGAGTTCACCCGCAAGTATCGCACCGAGCACATGTGCCGCGGCTACGACTGGTTCGACTTCACCGACGCCGGCCTCGCGAAGATGGGCCATCCCGAATGGAAGGAGGGCCTCACCGCGCAGGACTTCCTCTGGGCCAAGTATCCCACCGACGAGGAGATCGAGCGCATCGGCCTGCGCGGCATCTTCATCTCGAACTACTTCGGCTGGCGGCAGAGCGAGCACCTCAAGAAGATGGTCGAGCTTTACGGCTTCGATCTATACGACCAGCCCTTCGACCGCACCTGGCGCCGCGACTCGAACCTCAACGACATCCACGACAACGGCATCCACGACTACATGAAGTTCGTGAAGTTCGGCTACGGCCGCGCCACCGACCACGCCTGCCGCGACATCCGCGACGGCGTCATCCCGCGCGCCGACGGCATCGAGCTGGTCCGCGAATACGACCACGTCATCCCCAGCGACATCCCGCGCTGGCTCGAATACACCGGTTGGAAGCGCAGCCAGCTCGACCGCGAGGCTGACCGCTTCCGCGACCCGCGCGTCTGGACGCGCACCGCCGAGGGCCACTGGCTCAAGGACACCCTCTGGGACGCGGAGGCGAGGAAGAAGGCGGGCAGATGACCTCTGCACTGTTTGTTTAGATCAGCGAGCTTGCGCTTTGGCCATGACGCAATCCGAGCATGCTGAAATCGTGAGGCGGGCAACTGAGGGGACTATTTCACTCGGCATCGATAGGCCTTTCGCACGAAAATTTTACACTGATGTGCCCCTCCGAGTGATAGAAGAACAAACCGGAGAAGCACCGTATTTAGAGAAGACTTTCGCCTACGCGTGTTTTCTGGGCAGCCCCACGGCCCTCGTGGCATCTGCCTATTTCACCATCACGACATTTGGGTGGTGGGGCGTCTTGGCGATTCCGGCCAGTATCGTTGTTTGGCTGTTTTATGCGTCTTGCTCTGCAGTTGGCACGTCGACGCTGCGTGGCATCAGCGTCGCAATTGTCATACTTCTCGCGCTCTACCTTCTCCTGCCTGAGCAGCGGATGATTATTTCAGTTGTTTTACCGTTTGGTTTGGCCTTGTGGTTAAACAGACTGCTTTACGTGGGAGCAACAGCATTCTTGAGAAACTTTATCGTCCGCAACCACCGAGCTTACGTCTTTGTTCAAGATCATATAACTCTTCGAGGCACTTAAGCTTCACTTCCCCAACACATGCCCCACCTCGGAATCCTCACCTCCCGCTCGCATCCGACGCTGCCGTATCTCCTCGACGAGCTGGCGGCGGTGCCCGGCTTGCAGCTCACGCTGCTCTTCGACGCGAAGGACTTTTCCGACAAGGACCGCGCCATCTTCGCCGACCGCACCCAGGGCGCGTTCCCGCCGCGCGACACCGCGCCGCTCTTCGCCCGCTGCGCCTGCGTGGACGTGCCCAACCACAACGACCCGCAGTGCCTTGACCACATCCGCGCGCGGCAGATTGACCTGCTGCTCAACGGCGGCACGCCCCGGCGCGTCGGCCCGGAGCTGCTCCGCGCCGCCCCGCGCGGCGTGCTCAACGCCCATCCCGGCATCCTCCCCAAGTATCGCGGCGCGACCTGCTGCGAGTGGGCCATCCACAACGACGAGCCAGTCGGCGTGACCGCGCACTTCATGGACGAGGGCCTGGACAGCGGCCCGATCCTGTTCCCGCGCGAGCTGCCCGTCCGCAAGGGCATGGACTACTCCGCCGTCCGCGTCGCGCTCTACCGCCATGCCCTCAAGACCGCCGCCGAGGCCGTGCAAGCCGTCTTCGCGAACGACTTGTCTCCCGCCAAGCTCCCGCCCCAGCCGCCCGGCGAAGCCTTCAAGCCCATCCCCGACGACCTGCTCGCCGCCGTGAAACGCAAGCTCGCCGCCGGAGAATACAAGTGCGCGAAGTGAGCGAGTCGGGCAGAGTCGGGGCAAACTTTCAGCCAATGACAACAGCGTCGAGCAGCCACGCGCGCGAAACCCCCTCACCCGCCCTTCGGGCACCCTCTCCCCCATTGGGGGAGAGGGCTGGGGTGAGGGGGTTCGGCGCACCTCTGCGCGAGGTGGCTGCAAACTGCTGACGTTTCCCA
>JBEBFV010000328.1:0-7360 GCA_040081795.1 Limisphaerales bacterium
GTCGCGCCCGGCGACCGCTGCTCCGTCGAGCCCTACATCAACTGCGGCCACTGCTACTCCTGCCGGCGCGGCCACACCAACTGCTGCGAGACCAACAAGACCCTCGGCGTCATGTGCGACGGCGGCATGACCGAGCGCATCCTTTTGCCCGCGCGGAAAATGCACCCGTCGAAGAAGCTTTCCTTCGACCAGCTCGCGCTCGTCGAGACGCTCGCCATCGGCTGCCACGCGGTGAACCGCGGCGAGCCGAAGCCCGGCGAGGCCGTCCTCGTCATCGGCGCGGGACCGATTGGCCTCTCCGTCGTCGAATTCGCCAAGCTCTCCGGCGCGCGGACCATCGTCATGGACATGAACGAGCAGCGCCTCGCCTTCGTGCGCGACACGATGGGCGTGCCCGACACCATCCTCACCAAGGGCGACGGCGAGGAGTTGAAACGCCTCGCCGAACTCACCAACGGCCAACTCGCCGATGTGGTGGTGGACGCCACGGGCAGCAACAAGTCCATGGGCCACGCGTTGAGCCACTGCGCCTTCAAGGGCCGGCTCGTCTATGTCGGCATCACGCAGTCGGAGATCAGCTTCCTCCAGGCACCGGCGCTGCACCGGCGCGAGCTGGACATCCGCGCCAGCCGCAACGCCCTGCCCGGCGACTTCACCCGCATCATCCGCCTCATCGAGGACGGCCAGATCAACACGGGCCCGTGGATCACGCACCAGGCCGGCTTCGAGGACATGATCGGCGTCTTCCCGAGCTGGACTAAGCCGGAGACGGGCGTCATTAAGGCGGTGGTGGCGGTGGATTGAGGTGCCCGCGAATCGGCGCAAATAGTAGGTCAGTGCTTCCAGCCTGACCCACTGACTTTCACGAGCCGCTCAAGCGGGGTATTTGAATGGATGGACAGGCGGGACGCGCTGTCCTACTGGGGCAACGTCGCAGTTGGTCGGTCTGCCTCCGAGTTCCTCCAGTCGTGCAAGGTTGACGACGCCACATCCCAAGCGCAGAAACAGCCATGCGCTACGACGTGCTCATCGCGGGCGGCGGCATCGGGGGCGGGGTGCTGGCGCAATTGCTGGCGCGCGGAGGCAAACGCGTGGCGGTTCTGGAACGCAGCGTCGCGCCGCCCATGTGGCTGCGACCGGAAATCCTCTGGCCGGCGACGCAGCAAGTCCTGCTCTCGCTCGCGCCGCGCGAGACTTGGGAGCGCGCAGCCTTTCTGCCGTTGCAGGGCATCCGCGTGCATGACGGCGAACAGTTCCTCCCGCTCGCCACGCCGGAGGTGTTCGCGGCGGCGCGCGTGCAGCCGATGTTCACGAACCCGAACGCGACGCGCGAGGAGTTGCTCCGGCTCGGCGGCTTCGAGCTGCGGCGCGGCGTGGAGGTGACGCAGGTGCACAAGGACAGCGGGCGCATCATCGGCCTGCGCACGCGCGACCTCGCCACGAAGCGCGAGGAGGAATGGCTGGCGGACTGGACGGTCGGCGATGACGGTGTGCGCTCGCTCGTGCGCGAGGCGGCGGGCATCGCGATGCCGACGCGGCTGTTCCCCGTCGAGTTCCTCTGTCTCGCGCTGGACGCGTGGCCCACTACCTTGCCGCAAGGGACCGTTCATCTCTGGCCCAACTGGCATCACGCCGACTCGGGCATTCTGGCGTTCGGGGCCGGCTCGTTGCCCGGGGGAATCGGCGTCGGCATGGCGCTCATCTCTGGCAAGACGTTCGATGCGAACCCACGCATCGCCGAGTCGTGGGCGGAGTTCTGCGCGGGGAACGAAGCGATGCGCGCTGTGGTCGGCGGACGGAAGTTCCCAGAGGACTTCTTCCGCGTCGCGCGGCCTTGGGGTCATGCTGAACGCTACGGCGCACCCGGCGCGCTGCTCATGGGCGACGCCGCGCATTCCGTCAGCCCCGCTGGCGGCCAAGGCGCGAACATGAGCATCGGCGACGCGGTGGTGCTGGCGGAACTGCTCTTGAGCAACGCGTCGGACCTCATTGCCACCTACGAGCGCCGTCGCCGCCCGGCCAATGACCGTTCCATGTCCCCGACGTGGGCGGCCAGCCACGTCCTCGGTGTGCCGGACTGGCTGGTGCCCACGGCGGCGGCGAAAGTGGGCCTGCACCTGCTCGCGCGGCACCCGGCGATGTTTGGGCGGGTGTTGCAGAACATTTCGTCACTGTTTGTGGAGCGTCCGGAGCCGGAGTGAGTGAGCCTGAATTCACCCTCCTTCGGTGGCATCTGACTGTCCGACACAAACACATGAAGTCTATTATCCATCAGCCCCGTCGTTCCTTCCTCAAACAGCTCGGCACCGCCGCCTTTGCCGCGCCGTTCGTCACGCGCGGTTTGCTCGCGGCGTCACCCAACGAAATGGTTCGTCACGCCAGCTTTGGCGCGAGCGGCATGGCGGGCGCGGATTGGGGGGCCATCACCGGCCACAAGTCGGTGAAGTTCGTCGCGGTCGCCGAGGTGGATACCGCGCGCGCGGAGGCGGCGAAGAAGAAGTTTCCCGAGCTGAAGGTTTATCAGGACTGGCGCGAGATGCTGGACAAGGAGCACAAGAATCTCGATTGCGTGAACGTCTCGACGCCTGACCACATGCACGCGCCGCAAGGCATGAGCGCGATGCAGCTCGGCTTGCACGTCTATGGCCAGAAGCCGTTGTCGCACGATGTCTATGAGTCGCGCCGGCTGACGGAGGTGGCGCGCGAGAAGAAGCTCGTGACGCAGATGGGCATCCAGGTGCATTCGAGCTACGAGTATCGCGTCGCGGTGCAGCTCGTGCAGAGCGGCGTGGTCGGCAAAATCAAAGAGGTCCACACGTGGAGCAGCAAGAAGTGGGGTGACCCCGCGCCGCGGCCGGAGAACAACGACCCAGTGCCCGCGAACTTGAACTGGGACGCGTGGCTCGGCGTGGTTTCCGAGCGGCCTTACATCGGCGGCGGTTACTATCATCCCGGCAACTGGCGCAAGCGGCTCGACTTCGGCACCGGCACGTTCGGCGACATGGGCTGCCACATCTACGACCCCGTCTTCAAGGCGCTCGGCGTCACCGCACCGCTCACGGTGCGCAGCGAGGGGCCGAAGCCCAACGCGCACAACTGGGCCAACGACGCCATCGTCCACTACGTCTTCCCCGGCACGCCGTTCACGGACGGCAAGACGGTGAAGGTCGTGTGGTATGACGGCAGCCAGCACCCGCCGGCGGACATCATCGCGCTGCTGGGCAAGGTCAAGCAGCCCGATCAAGGCTCCATCTTCATCGGCACCAAGGGCATCATGGTGTTGCCGCACGTCGCGAAGCCGATTCTCTTGCCGGAGGAGAATTACCAGGGCTTCGAGTTGCCGAAACTTGAGTCCGTGAACCACTGGCACTCGTTCGTCGAGGCGGTGCGCGGGAACGGGAAGACTTCCGCGAACTTCGACTACGCCGGCCCGCTCACGGAGACGATCCTGCTCGGCGGCATCGCGTCGCGCTTCCCGCAGACCACGCTGGAGTGGGATGCGAAGGCGCTGACGTTCAAGAACGTGAAGGAGGCGAACCAGTTTGTGCGGCGCACGTATCGCAAGGGCTGGGAAGTGAAGGGGTTGAGCTGAACGGAGCGCACCGCCCTCGTTGAGGGGATGGATGCCAGCGAGCGGCGCGGGCCGTTGTGGGCGCGGTATTTCAAAACCGGATTGTGCCTGCCGCCTTGCTCTGGCATAGAGAGCCAAACGCTTGCCACCTTCGCTCACCCTCCGCCCCATCGGCTTCCTCGCCACGCACAAGCAGGTGAAGTTTCAGGCCCTGCACCAGCCCGCCGAGAACCAGCCGGAACGCAACGTCCTTGAGCTGCTCCCCGAGCCGGGCTATCGGCAAGCCCTCCAGGACCTCACCGGTTTCTCCCGCATCTGGCTCCTCTGGTGGTTCCATCGCAACGACTCGTGGCGGCCCCTCGTCCTCCCGCCGCGCGGCCCTGCCCAGCGACGCGGCCTCTTCGCCACCCGCTCGCCACATCGCCCCAATCCCCTCGGCCTCACCGCCGTGCAGCTTCTCGGCATCGAGGGCCGCAAGCTCATCCTCGGCCCGTGCGACCTCGTGGACGGCACGCCCGTCCTCGACATCAAGCCCTACATCCCCGCCTACGACGCCTTCCCCGATGCTGGCGGCGGCTGGACCGAAGCCGTCGAGGCCGCGCTGGCCGGGCCTCCGAAGTTCGCCGTGCAATTCGCGCCGCTGGCCCAGACCCAAGCCGAGTGGCTCCTGGCCGACTGGCAAGTGGACTTCCGCCCGCGCCTCATCGAGCTGCTCGCCCTCGACCCGACACCGCACCGCACCCGTCGCATTCGCCGTCGTGGAGACACGCTCCGCACCATCGGCTGCGGCGCCTGGAAAGCCGTCTTCACCGTCGCGGGCGAAGTCGTCACCGTCCTCGCCCTGGAACCCGGCTACCCGCTGCGCCTCCTGCACAAATCCACTGACGCCGAGGCCGCCGACCGCAAAGCGCAACTCGCCTGCTGGGCGCGCTGGCCGAAGCAACTGCGGTGAAGCTCGAAGCGGTTCTGAAGGCGTGGGCTGGGGATGAGCGGAAGCACTCTCATTAACAGCCGGCTTCAGCCGGGTGTGGAGACGGAGGCGAGCCGCAAACCGTTTCAACGGTTTGCTCCGTGACCACCGATTGGCCGTGGGTGGAAGCCGTTGAAACGGCTGCTCCGTAGCCCGACCGTTACACCGGGCTGAAGCCCGGTGCTAATGAGAGGGGCAAGAAAACTGAGCGTGCCCACGACCGCCGGGTTCAGTGCCAGCGAGTTGACAGGACGGGCCGAAGGCGGAGAATCATCGGCGTGAACTCACCCGTGAAGAGGCAGCAGGTGCTGAGAGTGAATTACATTTACCAACCTGGTTAGGCTACATCTACCCGTCGCTATGAAATCATGCGCTTCCTGCGGCAAGGAGACTGAGGAGGCGGTTGTGCGCTGCCCCGAGTGTGGCAGCGACAGTTTCCAGATCGGGACCAACATGCCATCCGGAGTGCCAACAGCGGAACCTGGACTGTCGCTGCAAGGTATCCTTGCTGACCCAGCCAGGCTGTTCAGAGCACTGGTCATCGTTGCCAACAGCGCCTACCTCCTCTCGCTGCTCGTGTCCGAATTCGAGTTGCACTTTCTCTCTTGGGACACCGTCGCCCTTCTCAATCGGAACGGCCACGGCACACTATCCACGCTGCCGTCCGGCATCTACTCGCTGAATGTGTTGATCTTTTTGGCGACCGCCGTCGGCCTCTACCAATTCTCAGCCTCCGCCCGCGCTGTGTTCGCCATCTTCAAGGTGGGGTGGTGGCTTTTCATCTTGCTCAACGGGGTGTCCGTCACGTCCCCGTTAGTTGGGTTTCTCGCCACGGTAGTTTGCATGGCCGATGGGGCCATCTTAGTCCTCGCCTACGCGACGCCATTGAAAGACAGATTCCGCTGACAGAGAGCCGCTGCTCACCAAACGGTTCGGGTCACGCCCCGAAGAACTTCTGTATCTCCTTCACCACCTCGATGAAGCGGTCCACCTCGGCCTTGGTGTTGTAGAAGTAGAAGCTGGCGCGGGCGGTGGAGGGGACGCCGAGTTTCTTCATCAACGGCTGGGTGCAGTGGTGCCCGCCGCGCAACGCCACCCCGTAGCGGTCGGCGATGGTCACCACGTCGTGCGCATGAACGTCGTTCAGGAGGAAGCTCACGAGGCCGGCGCGGCCCTTCGCGGGACCGAAGAGCCGGACGCCGTTCAGCGAGGCGAGCCGGTCGTGGCAATGCTCCGCGAGTTCCTGGTCGTGCCGCCAGATGTTGTCGCGCCCGATGGCGTCGAGGTAGTCCATCGCCGCGTGCAGGCCGATGGGCGCGGAGATGTCGGGCGTGCCGGCCTCGAACTTGTGCGGGATGGTGTTCCAGGTGCTGTGGTCGTAGTCCACGGTGGCAATCATCTCGCCGCCGCCCATGTAGGGCGGGGTGGCTTCGAGAACTTCCCGGCGGCCGTAGAGCGCGCCGCTGCCGGTGGGGCCGCACATCTTGTGGCCGCTGAAGGCGAAGAAATCGCAGCCGATGGCCTGCACGTCCACGGGGAGGTGGCCGGCGCTTTGCGCGCCATCCACGAGCGTGGTCGCGCCGAGCTTGCGCGCACGGGCGCAGAGTTCCGCCACAGGGTTCACGACGCCGAGGGCGTTCGAGATGTGCGTCATCGCGAAGAGCTTCACGTCGCGGGTGAGGAACTCGTCGAGGCGCGCGAGGTCGAGCGTGTGGTCGTCGTCGCGGATGGGCAGGAAGCGGACCTTCGCGCCGGTGCGTGCGGCCAGGAGCTGCCAGGGGACGATGTCGCTGTGGTGCTCCATCTCGGTGGCGAGGATGACGTCGCCGGCCTTGATGAACTGGTTGCCCCACGCCTGCGCGACGAGGTTGATGCCCTCGGTGGTGCCGCGCGTGAAGACGATTTCGTGCGGGTCGCGGGCGTTGAGATACTTGGCGGTGCGGACGCGCGCGGCCTCGTAGCCGGCGGTGGCGCGGTTGCTCAACTCGTGGATGCCACGGTGGACGTTGGCGTTGTCGCGCTCGTAGTAGCGGACGAGGGCGTCAATCACCGCGCGCGGCTTCTGCGACGTGGCGGCGTTGTCGAAGTAAACGAGCGGGTGGCCGTGGACCTGTTGGTCGAGGATGGGGAAGTCCTTTCGCAGCGCGGACCAATTGGGAGAAGGTGTGGTCATCGAGAAGAGAGCGAAGAAAGTGGGAAAGTGGGAAAGCGAGAAAGTGAGAGAGTGGGCGAGCGCGTGACGACAGCATGAAGCCGTGATGAAAGGAACAGGCTCTTCCCCCTCACCCCGGCCCTCTCCCTCCAGGAGAGGGAGAAAGGCAGCCAGCGCTCGAAGTGCTGAGGCGCAGTTGCAGTCAGAACGCGGACGGCGTCGCTCCCTCTCCCAGCGGGAGAGGGCCGGGGTGAGGGAGAACGGCGTGTGCTTGCAAAGCCCCGCCCCCGCACTCGCACGCTTCCCACTTTCTCACTTACCCGCTTTCTCACCTGCTTCATATCACATCAGCCCCAGTTGCAGCTTCGCCGCCTCGGTCATCAGGCCCTGGTTCCACGGCGGGTCCCAGACCAGCTCCACGTTCACATCGTCAATGCCTTCGAGGCAGAGGAGCTTGTTCTGCACGTCCTGCACGAGCACCGGGCCCATGCCGCAACCGGGCGCGGTGAGGGTCATCTTCACGTCCACCCTGTAGCTGTTGGTGCCCAGCTCGGAGAGGTCGCAGGTGTAGATGAGGCCGAGGTCGGCGATGTTGACGGGGATTTCCGGGTCGTAACAGGTGCGCAGCGCGGTCCAGACCTGCTCGACGAGCGCCTCCTTCGTGACC
>JBEBFV010000329.1:0-7357 GCA_040081795.1 Limisphaerales bacterium
GTGGAGATTTGGAACCTGCTTGAGCAGCGCGGCATCTCAAACGTCATCCTCATGGGAGTCCACGTGAACATGTGCGTGGCGGGACGGCCCTTCGGCCTTCGCCAGATGGCCAGGAACGGGAAGCGCGTCGTCCTCATGCGCGACATGACGGACTCGATGTATAACCCCGCTCGCTGGCCGTTCGTGGACCACTATCGCGGCACGGAGCTGTTCATCGAGCACCTGGAGAAATACGTCTCCCCAACCATCACGTCGGACCAGATTCTTGGGGGAAAGCCGTTCACCTTTGGCACGGCACCGGCACGGAAGAGCTGAGGGGAGACGGGGACGCCCCGCCGAACGGTCGAGCCGTCGACTTGGAAACCTGGAAGGACTGCGGCACTGACTACCAGCGCGTCGCGAAGAAGATGAACACACCGATGAACGCGGCCGCCCCGATTGCCACCAGCACCCAGGTCCAGCCCCCCGTCCGGTCTTTCAGCTCGGGCTCTTCGAATGGAAGGTTTGGCATACGACTTTTTGGTTTTGCGGATTCGCCATGGGAATCCGGTATTGGCCGGAACATGGCAGGCGTCCCGCCAGCCGCCAAGCCCAAAGAAACAGCCCAAAGAAACAGCCCTGCGTGAATGACCCCCGACACGCCCAAGTCTGAAATAACGCGCTCCCCATGAGCACCGTCCGCAACATTCAAAACGCGACTGCGCGGCTCCTGCCGGCCCTCCTGGCCGGGTGCTCTGGCCTCCTCGCGAGCGCCGCCGAACTGCCTCGCGAGCAGCTCGATTTCTTCGAGAAGAAAATCCGGCCCGTGCTGGCCGAGCGTTGTTACGAATGCCACAGCGCTGCGGCGAAGAAGAACAAGGGCGGCCTCACCCTCGACACGCGCGATGGTTTGCTCAAGGGCGGCGACGCCGGCCCCGCGCTCGTCCCCGGCGACCCGGAGAAGTCCCGGCTCATTGAGGCTGTCCGCTACAAAAACCGCGACCTCCAAATGCCGCCGAAGAGCGCGCTTTCCCCCGAGCAAGTCCGCGACTTGGAGCAATGGGTGAAGCTCGGCGCGCCCGACCCGCGTGTGGAGGCCGTCGCGCAGTCCACGGCGAAGCACGGCCTCAGCGTGGAGGAGGGAAGGAATTTCTGGGCGTTCCAGCCGCTACGGACCGAAGAAGTGATTAGTAAGGAAGTGATTAGTCCGAAGCCCTCGCACGCAGCGGCATCCTCCCGACCAAGCACTCAATCACTAATCACTAATCACTCCTCAGTCCTCGACGCCTTCATCAACGCCAAGCTCGCCGAGAAGAAACTCACCGCAGCCCCGCCCGCTGACCCACGCGCCTTCATCCGCCGCGCCACCATCGACCACACCGGCCTGCCGCCGACGCCCGAGGAAACTGAAGAGTTCGTCCGCGAGAGTTCCTCTATCGCCAATCGCCAAGCGGCCACCACCAAACTCATTGACCGCCTCCTCGCCTCCACCGCCTACGGCGAGCGCTGGGGCCGGCATTGGCTCGACGTTGCGCGCTACGCGGACTCGAACGGCCTCGATGAAAACGTCGCCTTCGGCAACGCGTGGCGCTACCGCGACTACGTGGTGAACTCCTTCAACGCGGACAAGCCCTTCAATCGCTTCGTCCAAGAGCAAATCGCCGGCGACCTGCTGCCCGCCGACGGCACGCCGCAGCGGCACGAGCAGTTGACCGCGCTGGGCTTCCTGAGCATCGGCCCCAAGCTGCTGGCCGAGGCGGACAAGGTGAAGCTGGAGATGGACTTGATTGACGAGCAAATCGAGACGCTGGGCCGGGCCTTCCTCGGCATGACCTTCGGCTGCGCACGCTGCCACGACCACAAGTTCGACCCCGTGCCCACGGCGGATTACTACGCGCTGGCCGCCATCTTCAAGAGCACGCGCACGATGGATGACCTCAAGACCATCGCGAAGTGGCACGAGCCGGAAGTCGCCACGCCCGCCGAGCGCGCGGTGGTGGAGGCGCATCTGAAACGCGTCGCGGAGCAGAAGGCGCTCATCGCAAACGTCGTCACGACGGCAAACAAATCACTCGTCACCGACAAGGGAGCGAAGGAAGTGCCGAAGAATCCGGAGACCAAGTATCCGACCAGCACCATCGCTGAACTCAAGCAGCTCCGCGAGGCGCTCGCGACACTTGAGAAGGACGCGCCCGAGATGCCCAGCACCATGGGCGTGACCGACTCGACCAACGTCGTGAAGACGATGGCCGTCCACATTCGCGGCAGCCACCTCACGCTGGGCAAGCCCGTCCCACGCGGCTTCCCGCAGGTGATGCAGCTCGCCAGCCTGCACACAGAGATGCCAGAGAAGCAGAGCGGTCGGCTCGAACTCGCGCGCTGGCTCGCCAGCGCGGAGCATCCGCTCACCGCGCGTGTGATGGTGAATCGCATCTGGCGGTGGCACTTCGGCCAGGGCCTGGTCGCGAGCACGGACAACTTTGGCATCCTCGGTGAGCGGCCTTCGCACCCGGAGCTGCTCGACTGGCTCGCGCGCCGCTTCATCGCCGAGGGCTGGAGCGTGAAGGCGATGCATCGGCTCATCATGTCGAGCGCCGCTTATCAGCGCGCGACCAAGCCCACTGCGGACGCGCGCCGCTCCATCGCGGACCCAGAGAACCGTCTCTTGTCCCATTTTTCCATCCGCCGTCTTGAAGCGGAAGAAGTCCGCGATTCCGTCCTATTCGTCGCCGGCTCGCTCGACCGCACGATGGGCGGCAAGACCATCCCGGTGAAGAACCGCGAGTTCTTCTTCAACCACACCTCGAAAGACGCGACCACCTACGACAGCCCGCGCCGCGCGCTCTACCTGCCTGTCGTGCGCAACAACGTCTATGACCTCTTCGAGCAGTTCGACTTCCCCGACCCCGCCGTGCCCAACGGAAACCGCAACGCCACCGTCGTCGCCCCGCAGGCGTTGCTGATGATGAACAGCGACCTGGTGGGGAAGGCCGCGGAGAAGTTCGCAGCCGGACTGCTCGCATCCGCCAGCGACGACGCGCGGCGCATCGACCTGGCTTACCGGAAAGCCTACGCCCGCCAGCCGGCCGCGAAGGAGTTGGCGCGCGCGATGAAGTTCCTCGCCGACTTCAAGTCCGACTCCGCCGCCAGCCCGGCCGCGTGGGTGGTGCTCTGCCAATCGCTGCTCGCATCTAACGAGTTCATCTACCTGAACTGATGGAATCAGGCAGATGCGCGGAGCACGACGGTGCCACTTCCGGTATTCAGCGCGACCTCCCGCTCCGGCGACTTCTGCCGAGCGACGCTTGCCGAAATGCCTCCCTTGGAAACGGAGCAAGCGCGAAGGTCGAACCATCGCGCTTGCTCAAGCCAAGGATGAAGGTGCTGCTACTTCGCGTTCTCCTTCACGAACTTGATTGCGCCGGCCACGAACTCGGAAGGCTCCTTCGCGAAGGTCGCGTTGTCCGTCTCGATGGCCATCACGCCGGGCCACTTGGCCTTCTTCAGCTCGGCGAGCAGCCCTTTGTAATTCGCATCACCGGTGCCGACCATCACGTCGATGATGACGGCCTTGCCGTCGGCGGTCTTCTCGGTCTTCTTGTCCTTGAGGTGGATGTCATGCACGCGGCCCTTATAGTTGACGAACTCCTTGCCCGCGTCGAAGCCCGCGCCGGTGATGTGACCCACGTCCATGCACACGCCGATGCGCGCGTCGCGATCCTTGAGCACGGACCAGACTTTCTCCGGCGTGCCATAGACCGAGTCCTTGCCGTGGTTGTGGATGGCGAGCTTGATGTCGTATTCCTTCACGAGTTCCTCGAGGCCGTCCCATAGCGCCTTGTCGTTCTTCGGCTCAACGATGATGACCTTGATGCCCATCGCCTTGGCGAAGACGAAGAGCTTCCGGTTCACTTCCTTGTCCGGCGAGGTGCCGGCGACGCCGAAGGTGTAGAAGCTCATGCCCTTCGCATCGAGGACAGCCTTCCGCTTCTTCGCGTCGTCGATCGAGCCCATCGGGTCAATGTGCTTGCCGATGGCTTGGATGTGCTTGAGTCCATGCTTCTCGGCGAACGCGACCATCTCGTCGAAGGTCATGTTGCGCGAGGTCCAGGTCTGGAGGCCGACTTTGGGCGCGTAGTCCGCGGCGTGGGTGGAGGTGAGGAGGAGGCTGGTCAAGGCCAGCGCGAGGAGGAGTTTAGCTTTCATATGATTTTGGAAAGGTTGCCCGCAGATGACGCGGATGACACGGATAAATTCGCCGGCGTCCGTGTCATCCGCGGGTAAAAATCACTTCGCCGGCGTCACGGTCAGGTCATCGAACTGAATCGCCGTCCCGGAGAAGGGCAGGCCCCAGATGGACGGGCGTCCCGGCGTCGGCTCGGTGGTTTCAGCGAAGGTGATCTGCCACGCGGCCGGCTCGGGCGTGCCTTGCGGCCAGACTTTGCCCTCGGCCTTCCATTCGCCGTCCTTGACCTTACGAACCTGGAATTTCAGTTGCGCCCACTCGCCGGACTTCCAGTCAAACGCCACCGTCGCCTTCACGTCCTCGCCCTTGTAGATCTCAAGCGCCTTCTTGGACGGAGTGACCTGCAGCTTGTAGCCGCCCACGCCGCTGAGGCCCACGGCGAGCACCGGGAAGCGCCGACCCTTGCCCGTGCCGAGGATGCGCGCCTGCACGCAGACGCCTTCCTTCTCCGCTGGGCCGAAGAGCACGCCGAAGGTGTCCAGCGGATCGCCTGGCAGTTCCAGCACGCGCCCGCCAGCGGCCTGCTTCACGGCGAAACCGCCGTCCAGCACCAGCATCCCGTCCGGCACCTTGTCCAAGTCGGTCTTCTCGAAGTTCTGCGAGTAAATGGCCTTGTCCGAAGGCGAGGCAGCGGGCTTGTCCTTCTCCAAGTTGGCATTGATCCAGTTCCGCATCGTGGAGCTGCCCTTGCCGAAACCGCCCGGCAGATCAATGTAGTCTTGGGTCTGGATCCGTGGCGGCTGGCCCCAGTGCTCCGGGAAGCTCTTCCTCTCCGCCGCGAGGACGAGCGTGACACCGGCGAGCAAGGTCAGGAAAACGTGCTTCATACGTGTGCTTACTTTCGTTGGCAGGATAGACGGCTGCAATCCCGGAATTGTTTCGCCTCGCTCTCCGGTGCGTCCTTGGAAGGTGGCCCGTTCCCGAATACCTTCCCCCTCGCCGCGTCAACCTTGGCCTGTGTTTATGAAACGACTTTGCCTCTCTGCCCTGCTCCTTGCCTGCGCCGTCTCCGCTCTCGCGCAAAACAAGCCCGAGGATTTCCCCAAGCAGCCCGATGTGCCCGCCCTCTCGCCCGAGGAGCAGCTCAAGAAGTTCCAACTCCCGCCCGGCTACCGGCTCGAACTCGTCCTCGCCGAACCGGACATCAAGGAGCCGGTCGTCGCGGTGTTCGATGGTAATGGCCGCATGTTCGTCGCCGAGATGCGCACCTACATGCAGGACATCAACGGCACTGGTGAAATCACGAACCAGAGCCGCGTGTCGCTGCATTGGTCCAGCAAGGGCGATGGGAAATTCGACAAGCACGCCGTCTTCGCCGACAAGCTCGTGCTGCCGCGCATGATTCTCCCGCTCGGGCCCGGCGAATTGCTCATCAACGAGACGGACACGCAGGATATTTACCTTCACCGCGACACGAACGACGACGGCGTGGCCGACGAGAAGAAGCTCTGGTATGCCGGCGGCCCGCGCGGCGGCAACATGGAGCACCAGCAGTCGGGCCTCATCTGGTGCACGGACAACTGGCTTTACACGACCTACAACTCGTGGCGTCTGCGCTGGCAGGGCTACGACAAGGAGCCGTTGAAGGAATCAACGCCCGGCAACGGCGGCCAGTGGGGTCTCACGCAGGACGATTGGGGCAAGCCTTGGTATGTGAACGCCGGCGGCGAGCGCGGCCCGCTGAACTTCCAGACGCACATCTACTACGGCGCGCTGAACACGAAGGACCAGTTCGTCGGCGACTACGCCATCGTCTGGCCCGACGTGCCGATTCCCGACGTGCAGGGCGGCCCGCCGCGCGCGCGTCCGGTCGAGCGCACGCTCAATCACTTCACGGCGACGTGCGGAGCGGAGGTTTTCCGTGGCGACCGTCTGCCAGCTGATTTGCGCGGCGACCTGATTTTCTCCGAGCCGGTGGGCCGCCTCATCCGCCGCACGAAGATTGAGGTGAAGGACGGCATCACGCGCCTGAGCAATCCTTACGAGTCCGTGAAGGGCGAGTTCATCCGCAGCACCGACCCGAACTTCCGCGTGGTGAACATGAACACCGCGCCCGACGGCACGCTGTATCTCGTGGACATGTATCGCGGCATCATTCAGGAGGGCAACTGGACCCGCGAAGGCAGCTACCTCCGCAAGGTCATCCAGCAATACGGCCTCGACAAAAACATCGGCCGCGGCCGCATCTGGCGGCTCGTCCACGACGGTTTCAAGCCCGGCCCGCAGCCCAAGATGGACGCAGAGAAATCCGCCGACCTCGTCGCGCACCTCGCGCATCCCAACGGCTGGTGGCGCGACACCGCGCAACGCACGCTCATCGTCCGCAATGACAAGTCGGTCGCGCCCGCGCTTCAATCTGTGGCCCGTTCGCACGCGAACCCGCTCGCCCGGATGCACGCCATCTGGACCCTCGACGGCCTCGGCGCGCTGGATGCCGCGTTCGCCCGCGAGAAGCTGAAGGACGCCCACCCGCAAGTCCGCATCGCAGCATTGCGCGCGAGCGAGACGCTGCTCAAGGCCGGCGACACATCCTTTGAAGGCGACTTCACCGCGCTCGCCAAGAGCACCGACGGCGACCTCGCGTGGCAGGCCATTCTCTCCGCCAACGCGCTGCGGTTGACCAACAGCCGTGCGCTGCTCCAAAGCTCCCTGCTCGCGACCAACGCCGCACCGGTCATCAAGCAGCTCGGCATGATGATGCTCGCGCCGCCGACTTCGTGGCCGAAGGAATTCAGCGGGGCTGACAAGAACCTGCTGACCAAGGGCGAGATGATTTTCAAGGAACTGTGCTTCGCCTGCCACGGCTTCGACGGGCGTGGGATGCAACTCGAAGGCGCGAAGCCCGGCACCACGCTCGCGCCCTCGCTCGCCGGTTCACCGCGCGTCGCCGGCCAGCGCGAGGCGCTCATCCACATCCTGCTGAAAGGCCTCGCCGGTCCCATCAACGGCAAGACCTACGAGGCGCTCATGGTCCCGATGGAGAGCAACAACGACGAATGGATTGCGGCTGCTGCGAGCTACGTGCGCAACAGTTTCGGCAACAAGGGCGGGATGATTTCCGTGAAGGAAGTCGCCGACCTCCGCGCCAAGTCGAAGATTCGCACCCAGCCGTGGACCGTCGAGGAACTCATC
>JBEBFV010000645.1:0-1844 GCA_040081795.1 Limisphaerales bacterium
ACGGGCCGCGTTGCTCGCCGCTGCTCACGCCGGACCGCTGCTACACGTTCGGCGCGGAGGGCAGGCTGCTCTGCCTCGAACTCGCCACCGGCAAGCTCCTCTGGCAGCGTGAGACGGCAAAGGATTTCAACGTTCCGGAAGCCTTCTTTGGCGTCGGCTCCACGCCGATTCTGGAGGGCGACAAACTCATCGTCATGGTCGGCGGCCAGCCGAACGCGGGCATGGTCGCCTTCGACGCGAAGAGCGGGAAGACGCTCTGGCAAAGCGTCGGCAAGGCAAACTGGACCGGCGTCACCACGCTGGGCTGGCGCACGGAAGCGCCCTACGAATGGACAGGCTTCGAGAAGCTCGCGAGCTACGCCTCTCCGGTGGCCGCGACAATCCACGGGCAGCGACACATCTTCTGCCTGATGCGCCAGGGGCTTTGCTCCGTGAACCCGACCAACGGCGCGGTGAACTTCAGCCGCTGGTTTCAATCGCAGGCCAACGACTCCGTCAACGCAATGAACCCGGTGGTGCAGGACGACACCGTGCTCATCTCCGCCGCCTACTACCGCAGCGGCGCGGTGCTCCTACGCGTGAAGCCCGATGGCAAATCGTTCGACGAAGTGTGGCGCGACCCGGCGCGGCATCCCTTCGACACGGCCGACCGCGACCCCGCGACGGGCCGTTGGAAGGTGCCCGCGCTGGAGCTGCACTGGAACACGCCCATCCTGCTCGAGGGCCATCTCCACGCGTTCAGCGGGCGCGACGAGCCGGACGCGACGTTCCGCTGCGTGGAGTTCAAGACCGGGAGAGTCAAATGGAGCCGCGACGAGCGCTGGCAGAAGAATCCGCCGCACGGCTCGCAGTTCCCCGTCTATGGGCGCGGCTCGGCGATTCTCGCGGACGGCAAGCTCTTCGTGCTGGGTGAGGCGGGTTTGCTCGGCATCTTCAAGCCCAACGCGAAGCAACCCGAGGAACTCGCCCGCTGGCAGGCCCCGATGCTGGGCTACCCGACGTGGGCCGCGCCCATCCTCTCGCACAAGCGCCTCTACCTCCGCAGCGAGGACAAGCTGGTGTGCTTGAGCCTCGCGAAGTGACGCCCTCGCCTGCTGCTGGCGGGCCGATTTCCAAGTTGCAGTCGCAAACGCGCTTTCCCAAGATGCCCACACAGGCATGAACAATCTCTTCTACGTAATCGCCGTCGGGCTGCCGGTCTGGTTCGTGATGGTGATTCTTGGACGGCAGTTGCGCCAGCGGTGGGCTGTGCGGATGGGGGCACCCTACCATCTCATCTGCATAGCGAACGCAGTGCTTGCGGCCTGCTACTTCATGGAGTTGAAGGTGGACACCCATCGCGTGGTCATCGCGGCGACCTTCATGATGGACTCGCTCCTCCTGTTGACACTCTTCAACCGGTTTTACTGGGAAGGATACTTTGCCAAGAAGCGCAACATGGTCGTGCCGCGCTTTTTCACGCACGCC
This sequence comes from Limisphaerales bacterium, assembly GCA_040081795.1. Classification (GTDB taxonomy): domain Bacteria; phylum Verrucomicrobiota; class Verrucomicrobiia; order Limisphaerales; family SXTU01; genus SXTU01. Next base: position 1,468 of record JBEBFV010000645.1, read on the forward strand.
ACACGGCTCGTCGGCATCACCGCAGCGGTGCTGCTGATCCTGCAGTTCGTGTTCGATGTGCGCGTCCCCGGTCTCATCGCAAGCATCGGCGGCCTGAGCCTCGCCGCCGGTCTGGCGCTGCGCCCGGTGATTTCCAACCTCATCGCCGGCCTCACCATCCAGCTCGGCAAGCCGCTGAAGCAGGGTGACTGGCTGCTCCTCGACAACCGCCTCGCTGAGGTGATGGAACTCAACTGGCGCACCACGCGCCTGCGCACGGTGGACCACACCTACTTCGAGGTTCCCAACGTGGACCTCGTCAACAGCCACCTCCAAAATTACAGCTACCCCACGCCCCACCACGCCATGCGCCTCACCGTGCCGGTGGACTACTCGGC
>JBEBFV010000330.1:0-7351 GCA_040081795.1 Limisphaerales bacterium
GGTGTATGACTCGCACGCCAACGAGTGGCGGTTCAAGAAACCCTCGCCCCAGCCGGAGTTCCGCAGCGGCGGCAACATGGCCTACGACGCGGCGAGAAAGTTGCACATCCTCTTCGGCGCACAGATGAACAACGACCCGCACACGTGGGCCTACAGCCTCGCGGACAATCGCTGGACCAGCCTCAAGCCCGCGCTTCTCCCGCCCACAGACAAGAACGACGCGGTGCTGGCTTACGACTCGGTGAACCGCGTCGTCATCGCCGTGGTGAAAGTCAGCGAGGGCACGGAGGACAACGCGAAGTCGCGGCTGGAAACGTGGACATTCGACGCGGGCGCGAACAAGTGGACCAAGTTGAACCCCGCGCGCGAGCCGGACCCTTCTGGCAACCGCGCGCGCAACATTGTCTTCGCGCCAGAGCTGAACGCGTTCCTGCTGGAGAACCGCACGCATCCGCCGCAGGGGCCGGCCGAGCAGCAGGTGTGGGCCTTGCGCGTGGGCAACCGGCCCGCCGACACCGCGCCTGCGGACCGGCTCGCGCGCAACGCGCAGGGCGTCCCTTACTCGTCCGTGCCCCGCAAGCCGCGCCTCGTCGAGGACATCGTCGTGTCCGTGCTGGCCGCGAACCGCATCGAGCTGGCTTGGAAGAAGTCGGCCGAGCCGAACGTCATCGGCTACCACATCGAGCGCGCGGCGGTGGAAGTCGCCACGGAAGACCAGCTTCGCCGCCTCAAACGTCAGACCGAACCCCTGGGGGAACCGAGCGTCGGGGCCATCACGAAGGTCGGGCCCTTCCAGCGCCTCACTCACGGACCTGTCAAGCAACCCGCCTACACGGACACGACGGTTGACCTGCGCAAGCCCCAAGCGCTCGGGGACGCGCCGCTTTACGAGCGCAAGTTCAACGCCGAGCAGTTCGACGCCACGGGCAAGCCGTATCGCTTCGCCATGTTCGCCTACCGCGTCTATGCCGTTACAGACCGGGGCGCGGAGAGCGGTGCTTCCGCCGCCGAGTTCACGATTCCCGCACCAGTCCAGTGGCTGTTCTCGAAGGAGGAGGGCGCGACGTGCCACCTGAAGTGGACGGCGAGCGCGGAGAAGTCGCTGCGTGGCTATCGCGTGTATCGCATGAACGGCCGCTACGACAAGGACCCCATCCCGCGCCTCACGCCGGAGCCGTTCGCCGCGACGACGTTCAGCGACCCGGAGGCGGGGAAGAACGCACGGCGATACTACGTCGTGGCCGTGGACGCGCTCGGGCAGGAGGGATTTCCGTCGTCACCTGTGTGGTTCGAGCGCGAGTGGAAGCAGTTCTACAAGCCGTTCACCGGCGAGTGGCATCAGTGACGCCCGTGCTGGCGTCTACAAGTCGCCGGCACGGGGTTGCGGCGTGAGGGACATCTTTCTCCGGTAGAAGATGTAAATCGGCACGCCAATGACCACGAGCGCAGTGCCGAGCGCGAAGTTGAGCAGGCCCGGCTTCCCGGCGGCGATAGCAGCGCGGTAGGTGTTCACGTCGTTCACGATGGTCAGCACGAGGAACACCGCCGAGAACGCGACGAAGATGCCTGGCACCCACGGATAGCCCGGCACTTTGTAGGGACGCGGCGCGTCCGGCTCCTTGCGGCGCAGCACGAAGACTCCATACGCGCCCATGCCGTAGAAAATCCAGCTCACGAAGATGAGCGTGTCCGTGAGCGTGTCGAACGTGCCGGTGAAGACGAGCGCGATGCTCCATAGCCCCTGCACCACGAGCGACGCGGCGGGCGTATGGAAGCGCGGGTGAACCTGGCCCAGCATCGCGGGGAAGAGGTTGCGCCGGGCCATCGTGAAGTAGACCCGCGCGCTGGCGAGCACGGTGGCGTTGTTCGCGCCGAAGGTGGAAATCATCACGACGACCGCAATCCACTTGCCGCCGCCGCTGGTGATGCGCTCGGCGACATCGGCGGCGACGAGCTTTGACTGCGCCATCAGTTCGGCCGGCAGCACCCAGCAGTAGGCGAGGTTCAGCCCGAGGTAGATGCCGGTGACGATGAACATGCCCAGCACAGTCGCCCGCGGGACGTTGCGCTGCGGGTCGCGGACTTCGCCGGCGCAGAACGTCGTCTTCACCCAGCCGTCGTAGGCCCAGAACGCGCCTTGCAACGCGGCGGCTATGGCGACGACCAGCTCAAACCCGTGCTTTTGAATCGAAGGCACCGACGTGGAGAGATTCGCAGCGCTGCCGCCCACGCCGGGCACGAGGAACGCCGCAAGGAACAGCGCGGCCATGCCGGCGAGCTTGGCGATGGTGAAGATGTTTTGCACCGCGCCGCCGAAGCGGACGCCGAGGTAGTTCACCGTGGTCAGCACGACGATGACGGATGCGGCGAGGCACTTCACTCCGAACTCCTTGAACGGCGCGATGTCGCCGATGAACGGGACATGGAACGACCAGCCCGCCACGGTGCCGCTGAGTTCCGGCAACGGCTGGAGCTTGGTGAAATACTCGGCGAACACATACGCCAGCGCCGCGATGCTGCCGGTCTGAATCACCGCGAAGACCGCCCAGCCGAAGAGCCAGGCGACGAACGGCCCATACATCCTCTCGAAGAAGACATATTGCCCGCCGGTCTCGGTGATGAAGCTGGAAATCTCCGCGTTGGTGAGCGCGCCAAAGAGCGTGATGACACCCGCGAGCACCCACACCGCGAGCAGCAGCTCCGTGGAGCCGAGCTGGCCCGCCATCACCCCGGACTTGCGAAAGATCCCGGAGCCGATGACGCCGCCCACGACGATCATCACGGTCGTGAACAGGCCGAGCGTGGGCACGAGCTGGCCGGGGCGCGGGGAGGAGTCGTTCGGCTCGGACATGGTGTCGCGGGAGTTGCTGCCAGTCGCACGGTCGAAGCGCAATTCAAAACGTGCCGCCGGGCATCGTTCCGCGGCTTACAGTGCGATTGCCAAAGTCCGCCCCGGGTCACTTGATGCGAGGATTCCCTTGAGTTCGCTGGCCTTCCCGGTCTCAGGCTCGCTCACGCGCAAGGTGTATTTTCCCGGCGCGAAGACAGGCGGGCGGAAGCCTCTGGCCGACACGCGCAGCGCGTAAAGCACTTCCTTCCCCGCCTCGTCGAGCACTTGCACGACGGGAGCCTTCGCGCCGGTCACGTTGAGTGCGGGCAGATGCGCGGCGGGCTTACGGGCATAGTTCGCCAGCACGTCAATGGTCTGCGGCCAGCCGGGCATCTGCGTGCCGGGTTTGGCCACGTCGGCAAGGTAGGGCCAGCACTCGATGGTGATCTGGCGCTTCTGCTTGTTGAACCGCACGAGTCCGAGGCCGCTTGTCTTGGCGTGGACGTTCTCCAGCGAACCCTTCGGCAGCTCGGCGGGCATGTTGTTCACGGCTAGCACTGTGAGTGGGTGACCGAAGCTGTCGCGGAAATCCCCGAACAGGCCCTGACGTTCCTTGCGCGCGTTTGTCTTCGCGTTCGGCTCCCACCAGCGCGGGTAGCCCACGTTCACCGCCGGGCCCGCGAAGGCCACGCCGGCGTCGCGATGCTCCTCGATGCCGTAGTGGACCAGCGCGGGCAAGTGCTGGTCACCGGCGAGGTGGAAGGCAAAGCAGCGGCGCAGCTCGCGGAGCGCACGGTTGCGCGCCGTCTGCGGCCAAGCGTTCGTGTCGTAGTCGGCGACGAGCCGGCCCACGCCGCCGTGCGTCGTTGCCATCGCAGTGAAGATGGTCTGCGAAATCACGGCCTTGAGGTCTGCGCCGCGCCAGTCCAACGCCCACTCGCGGAGGAATTGCTCCTGCTTCGCGCCGAGCAGGTGCAAGCCCGGCACGTCGGCGGTCTTTGGGTTGAAATTCTCGTCCTTCACATGGTCGCCGCGATTGCTGCCGGTGGGAGGCACCTTGCCCTCGGGGCCGGACTTGTATTGCCGGTCCGCCAGCAGCGCGAAGCTGACGCGTCCATAGGTCAGCGCACCAAACCAGTTCATCGTCCCGCGTGCGCCGGGTGTCGGATCGTAGGTGTCCGGGTGGTGCGAGGTCTGCGTGCGATGGACGACGTTGACCCAGTCGGCGGGCATGTCGTAGCCGCCGGATTCCTGCGTGGTCGCGCGGCCCAGTCCGCCCTCGCCCCAGAGATTGCCCTGATAAACATCGTGGTCGTCGGGGATCGAAACGCTGGGCCGGTCGCGCATCAGTTCCCGCCAAGTCCAGCCGTGGAAATACCACTTGCGGAGGTAATCCAAAATCGCCGGCTCCAGCGGCTGGCGCTGCACGCCGTAGCCGCCGGTGCTCTCGTAAAACTGATCGCCGGTGAACGCGAGCAGGTCGGGGTTCAGCTTCGCCGTGCTGCGCACGATGGGAACGTTCGGGAAGATGGAATGTATGTTGCACGAGAGGTCCGCGACGCTGAGTTCTGGCTTGTCCACCGGGTCGCGACGGATGGTGCCGGGCCAGTGATGCTCGGTGCTGCCAGACTTGGACTTGAGCCTGTAGCTGACGCGATATGCTTCGTCCTTTGTGTCATCCCACTTTGCGACGCGGAAGGTGGCCGTGCGCGCCTGCGGGTGAATCTTCTCTTCGCCGATGGTCTGCCACGCGCCGCCGCGCTGGACTTGCAGGCGAACCGTCGGCTCGTCCTCCGCGCCCAGCGGCGGCATCTGCGCGGAAAGCTTCAGCACGCCGCCGCTCAAGGTGTATTGCGTCCACAGAATCGGCCCGAACGTGCGCGACTCGTCCGCCAGGACCTTGCTCCCGCTGATGCGCCAGTCACTGAACCAGAACTGTCCGAGGCCGGGGTTCGGGCCGGCGGGCGCGGTTTTTTCCTTCGCCTTGGCCTTGCCCTTTGCGCCCACCGCACCGCCGGGGCCGGGGAAGTTGCACACGAGCGCGACGTTGCCGATGAGCTGGCCAGCCGGCACGGAGCCGGTGGCCTGAGCGAGTTGCTTGCCGGACTTCGCGTTGAGGGCGATGAGCGTCACTTCGTAGCTGTCGCCCTTCGGTTCGGCGACGAGACGCAACTCCACTTCCTCCGGAGCGAGGTCGAGCTTCACCTTCGCCGCGTCCGCGAGCGCGCCGACAAAGAGCGCACCGTCCGCCGTGACACCCGCGTTGAAGCCGGTGCCGGGCGCGGGCCAGAGGTTGTTGCGGTAGTCGTGGTGCTCCGGGTAATCGCGCAGGGTGCCGAGGATGCCGAGCCGGAAACCGAACGAGCCTTTGCCAGCCAGCGCCCCGCCACCCACGCGCCCGACGCGCACGGACATCCGCACGTCACCGGGCCGGTCTGCGAGCTGGCGTGTGAGGACGTGGATGTTCCGGTCTGCCGCCGCGGTGACGCACTCCGCACGACCGTTTGCCACGCGCCAGTCCTGGAGCGGATTCGCCCACACCTCCGCTCCGAGCCAGACTCGGTCGGGGGATCCACTCCAGCCAGGGCGGAATTCCATCGTGGGTGCTGCCGCGCGAAGCGCCGGGCGAAGCAGTCTTCCTGCGGCGGCCCCAGTGGCGGCCATAGCGGTGGACCGGGCGACGAACTTTCGCCGGGTGAGGACGGATACGGGGTTGCGCATGGCGGCAACTGTAGGCACCGGAAGCCCGACCGCAAGCCGGGCAGCGGCCCCCCAAACTCCGCGAAACCCGCGCTCCCAAATATGGGAAAATTTCTATTGCCTGCCCCCTGCCCGCCAGTATGCTGCGCGGCTCAATTCGGGCGCTACTGAAGACATGAATCCTGAACTCGTTCGCAAGGCTCTTGACAAGGTCGTCAACCCCAACATTTTGGTCAATCTGGTGTCGCGCCGGGTGCGCCAGCTCAACTCCGGCAACCGTCCGCTCCTAGTCCTTCCGCCGACATTCGGCGCGGCGGATGTCGCGCTGTCGGAGATCATCGAGGGCAAGATGAACTGGGATGCGCCCGCGACCCCGGAGGCTGCGGAGCCGGCGCCCAAGAAGCGCCGCAAGCACTAAGGCGGCCTTTCCATTTTGCGTGCCGGCCAGGAGGTTACCGCCTTCTGGCTGGTTTTGTTTATGGCGGAAATCGTGACCAACGCGAAGGCGCGCCGGGACTACCATGTCCTGGAGACATACGAGGCTGGCCTCGTCCTGCGCGGCACCGAGGTGAAATCCATCCGCGCCGGGCACGTGCAGATCAGCGACGCCTTCGCGCGCGTCGAGAAGGGAGAGGTCTGGCTGCACAACATGCACATCGAGGAATACAGCCACGGCAACCGGGCGAACCATGTGCCCAAGGCCGCTCGCAAGCTGCTGCTGAACAAGTCCGAGGTCCGCAAGCTCGCCGGATTTGCCAACGTCAAGGGCCACACGCTGGTCCCCCTCTCTCTCTACTGGAAGAACCACCGGGTGAAGGTCTCGCTCGCGGTGGGCAAGGGCAAGGCCACCTACGACAAGCGCGAGGACATCAAGCAGCGCGATGCGGAGCGCGACATGAAGCGCGAGGTGATGCAGCGGGCGAAGGGCCGCTAAGAGGCGCGAGCGGACCTGGGAAAGGAAATGGCGTCCGGATGGACGCCATTCACGGAAGGTTGTTTCCCGAAAGCTCAGGCCGCCTTGGCGGCGGTTTCCTTTTTCCAAGTGCGCTTCATCGGCTTGACCACGAGGCCCTTCTTGATCGCGGCGGCGGTCACGCGGATGTAGCGCACCTCGCCGTTCACGACGGCCTTGACGCGCTGGAGGTTCGGGAAGAAGCGCCGCTTGGTGATGGCGGTGATGTGCGTGCCGATGCCGCCCTCACGCTTCGGTTTACCACTGCGCCAAATCTTGCTGCCCTTCATCGGGCGCTTGCCGGTCAGTTCACAAATGCGTGACATAAATATCGTGTTTTCCAGTTAAAGGAGCGCGTAGTTAGCCAGCATCGCAGTCACCGTGCAAGCACGATTTCTCGCGCACTGACGCTCATTTCGAGCGGTGCATCTTGAAGCTGGTGGTGTGCGCCCTTGCCGGCTCGGGGTTCCACTCCGGCAGGCTGGTCTTGGGCGCGGCGGCGGGGGCGGCGAGGGAAAGCTGCTCCACCTGATGCATCATGGCCGAGAGGTTCACGTTGGCCTTCGAGAGTTCAAACTGTGCCTTCTTCAACTCCGCTTCGAGGCCTTGCAGTCGGGTCTTGAAGACGACGGCGACATAGACGCCGAGGACGAGGATCAGCGCCGAGATGCCAGTGCTGATGGCGGCGATGAACATCAGCCCGCCGTTGGTCTCGCTGCCGCCGGACCCGCCGGGTGCCGCAGCGTGAGCATCGCGCGCACGGGGTTCGGGCATCGGCTCCTTCGCGCGGGGCGGCTCGGTGAAGAGGCTGCCGGTGTTCGTGTCCGCGCCGCCGAGCGGGGTGGTGAGAAAATCACGCACGGGGGCGG
>JBEBFV010000331.1:0-7336 GCA_040081795.1 Limisphaerales bacterium
GTCGTCGCGCGCCCGGCCCATGTGCTGACAGTAATGATGCACCTGATGCGCCGGGGCCGGCGCATCCCGCAGGATGTGGCCGTCATCTCGCGTGACGACGACACGTATCTTCAGGCCACCAGCCCTTCCATCGCACGCTACGCCGTCGATCCAGTCAGATTCGCCCGCCGCATCTCCCTGGCGGCCCGGCAACTGGCCGAAACCGGCACGCTATCCACGAACCCCATCCGGCTGATGCCAGCATTTGTCCCCGGCGAAACGGTTTAGTCGCCGCGGTCCGAAAGCTCACGCATTGGGTCCTTGGGGCGGAGTGCCGTGAGGGGGACACCCCCATAGGCCCTCACATGAACAAGTCGATCACGCTGCGGTGATTTCAAGCGATGGGTGTCATGGCGTGGCAAGAGCGCGCCAGCACCCAGCAGGTGCTGGGGTCGCTGAAGAGAATCAAGCTGTCGGCCTGTCAGGGATCACCTTGACGTGACACCGCGCAAGAAGGCGATCAAGTCGCGCAGCTCCTCGTCTGTGATCGACTCGGGCAGGCCCGAGGGCATCAGGGAGGTTTTCATTTCGGTGCGCCGCACGATGTCAGCAATCTCGAAGGTGCGCTCCTTGCCGGTGAGGTCGCGATAGACCTCCTTGCTCCACGCTCGCAGCATGATGCCGGTGAACTCGGTGCCGTCCTTGAGCTCGACCACCGTGGGGAAGAACTGCGGGGCGACCTCCCGATTGGGTTCGAGGATGGATTTGAGCAGTGCCTTCTCGTCGCCCTGCTGCGCGACCAGGCTGAGGTCGGGACCGACAACATTTCCACGTCCGCTGTGGCGGTGGCAGGTGGCGCACATGGCCATGCGTGGGTGGAAGAAGATGCGGCGTCCGGCGGCGGCATCCGGTTTGCCGGGAAGCGCGGCGAGGCGCTTCAGCCATGCGGCCGTGTCCTCGGATGCGGGACGGCGCGCGTTGATGGAAGCGGGGACGAGCAGCGCCGTCGCAAGCGAGGCGGACTCGGGGTGACGCCGCGCCGTCTCGGTGATGGCCTTCCTGTCTGCATCATCGAGCGCAGACAAACGCAAGGCCCTGAGCGCCTCGTTGCGCACGGCGGCGTTGTCATGCGCGGCGAGTTTGATGAGCAGCGCGTGGTGTCCGGGCGTGCTGGACATGGAGAGGCCGACGACGGCTTCGGCGCGCAGTTGCGCGTCGCGCGCCTCATCGGCGGCGACCCCGGCGAGCACTGCCTGCGCATCGTCGGCGGTGCGCGCGACGAGTGTGCGCACGCATTCGAGCGAGAGCACGGGGTCGTTGGCGGCGAGGAGATCGCGCAGCATCGGCACCGTCAGCTTCGGATGAGAGGCCGGCACGAGGCGAAGCGCGAAGCCCTTCAGCCGCGCGGGCGTCGCGGCGTTTGTGACGCGCTCCATGAGCACGGCCGTGTCGGTCACGCCAGCGCCGGGATTTCCGCGCAGCGTGTTCCAGGTGGCGAGCACGGCCTCGAACAGGCGATAGTCCAATTCTGGCCCGCCTAGCATTTTCTCCACGTCGGGGCCGAAGCGGGTGAGGACTGCATCGGCAATCCAGCGCAGGCACTCAAATCGCACCTCGGGGTCGGGGTCGTGCAGCAGCGCGCCCACCCACTTCTCTTCCTTCAAGTCCACGCGACGGAGTGCGACCAGCGCCCACACTCGATCCCTGTCGGGCAGCGCGCGGACGGACGCGGGCGTCCACTTCGCGCTCGCACGGGCGAGTGCCGTCAGCGCGGCATCGGAGAGATACGCGTCGCTGCCGCGCGCGTGCTCGAAGAGCTGCTGCGTGCTGAGCTTGGCTTTGCCTTCGCGCAGTTCCTTGGCAAGACGCGCCGCCGCGTTGAGCGGGTCCGTTGTCTTCTTGATCCAAGTCGCCCTGCCCTGGTCAATCTCCAGCTTCCAGAGGCGGCCGCGGCCGTGGAGCTCATAGGAGCTGAACACCCAGTCCGTCATGTAGAACGCGCCGTCCGGTCCCTTCGCGATGCAGGTGGGCCGGAAGTTTTCGCCGCCGCGCAGCAGCTCGGTGCGCTGCGAGGTGTAGCCCGCGCCCTTGCGCACGAGCGGGAAGTAATCAATGCGGTGCTCGCTCCATGAAGGCACCATCACTCCGCCTCCCATCGGAACCAGCGCACACGGCGCCTCGCCGGAGGGGTGAATCATCGGCAGCGTTCCGCGCAGCTCGCCATTCCACGCGACGAAGGGATGCACCGGCGCGCTGCCATAGACCCATTGAAAGCCGTAATCCGCGCCTTCAACGATGTTGAGCAAACGGCACGGTGGACGGCTGCCGGGGTCGTTTTCCACCGCAAAGATTTCGCCATCCTCGCGCACCCAGAGTCCGAAGGGATTCCAAAAGCCGCGCGCGATGCGGCGCAGCCTCGTGCCGTCGGCATTGCAGCGAAAGACGCCGCCCTCGCCGCGGCCCGTGAGCTTCACGCCGTCCTTCGAGGTGAGGGTCCAGTCCTTGCCAAAGTTCTCGCCAAGCGAAAACACCAGCCCGCCATCGGGATGCCACGCCATGCCTGAGAGGCCGTTGTGCGGGTAGTCCGACACGGTGTCGAGCGTCGCGAGGTTTTCCTCCACGTCGCCCACGCCATCGCTGTTCGTGTCCTTCACGCGCAGGACTCGGCTGCGCTCCGCGAGGTAGAGCCAGCCATCGGGGCCGACCTTCACATGCATCGTCCTGTCTGTCTTGTTGTAGAAGACGCGGCGGCGATTTCCCTCAAGGTCGAACACGAGAACCTCGTCGTGCTCCGGCCCCGCGTAGCCCTGTGGCCGATGGTGCGTGTGCGAGGCCACGAGGTAGATGCTGCCCTTCGCATCCACGTCAATGCCGATGGGCGTCACCAGCGCCGGATGCTCCGCGAGCAGCGTGAGCTTCACGCCGGGCTGCAACGCCTCGATTTTCGCCGACAGGTCGCTGGGAACATTCGGTGCCTTCGGAGGTGGAGCAGGTGTGGCGCTGAATGTGACGAGCGGCAGCACGAGAATGGCGAGATAGGTGAGGAGGATGTGTTTCACTGTGCGTTTTTGATGATGTTTGGAGACTAAGGATGGCGCGGCCAATGCGCTACGGGGATTTCATTTTCACCGCCTCAAGAAACAGCCCCCATTCGCCCGGGCCCAGCGGGCCTTGGCCACGGCGCGACTCTTCCGAAACAAGCCTGCCCGCAGCTTCGAGCGCCTCAACCGTGATGGATGTCTGCAGCAAACTCTTTTCTCCGCTGAACCAGCGGCTCACCAGCAGAAGTGCTTCGATGGCTTTGTCCTTGTTCATCAGCCCTTGGGTGACGATTTCTTGATTGCGTGTGCGCAGGCCGGACGTGAGCGCTCGCAGGACTTCGGCACGGCCCGTGTCATCCTCCGGCATCGCGGAGGCGAGCTGGCCCAGCGCACGCAGCATGATGTAGTGATACGCGGGACGGGCGTTGTGCGCGTCGAGCCAGCGCCCGGCGTGCGGCCCGTCGGTCAACTGCCCGGGGATGACCCCGATAAGCGCCTTCTTGCGCGCGGCTTCGAGGTAGCGCTTCTCGCCGGTGACTTGGAACGCCTTGGCCAGCAGATACACGCTGAAGCTGTTGTAATTCCAGTTGGAGCACAGCGGGCGCGACGCGGCCCAGTCCGCCGACTTGCGCGCGGAGCTGAGATGCCTGGCGTCCCGCGTCAGCTCATACAACCCGAACATCGCCACGCCGCACTCGCCGTTGTCGAACTGCAGGCCGCCATCGCCGAGGTCGTCAACGGCCCAGCCGTTCCGCACCACTTGGTCGAGCTTCCCCGCCTTTTCCGCCCTGTCCAGGAATCCCGCCGCCACCGCCATCGCGCGTGCGCTCGACGTGCCGCGCGCCGCGGGAAAGGGATACACGCCGCTGCCCGCCTGCGCCTGCGCCCACATGAGAAACTCCGCCGCGTCCTTCGCGATGGCGAGCGAACGCTCCGCGCCATCGAGCTTGGCCCGGCAAACGGCCACGCAGCCCGACAGCACCGACGCGGGCGCGCGCAAAGGCTGTGCAAGCTTCGCCGGGTCCAGGCCGACGCGCCACCAGATGAGCCTCTCCAACTGGGCAAACTGGGGCGTGAAACCAACCTGCGCCTCGGCAGGCGTCAGCCAGCGACCGCTCTTCGGGATGGCGACATGCTTGTCCCCGACTTCCGGCACGCCCGCCTTCTCGCCCAGCGCGCGTCGTTCCGCCGCGACGGCTGCGCGGACAGCCGCGAGGTCTTCCTTCGCCAGCGCCGACCGCAACGTGGCAGCCAGCTCATTTCTCTTCGCCATACCGGCTGACTTCGCGCAAGGCGCGAGCAGGACGAGCAAGAGGCAGATTACGGAGGAGAGGGGCTTCAATTTGAAATCTCCTGATGGAATCACAGGGGCATGATGGCCGCAGAGTTCGAGGAGAAAGCGCTCATTTCACATCCAATCGACAAACTTCTGACTCTTGAGCCAGAACAGGAGTTCGCGCATCCACGGATGGCCGATGCCCATCGGCCGGTGCCGTGGTCGCAGTGCTGGTGGAGATGCGTGCCCCGCGTTCTCATCGTGTGAAATGAGAGCTTCATCTCTGCTCGGGCGGAATGGACTTTATGGGATCCGCGAATGACTTGTGACGAAGGGTATCCACGGGGCGATGCCGGGCCGCCGTGGTGGCGGGATACGCGCCGAGATAGTCACCCGCTTTCCAGTCGGTTCTCGGTCTGACAGGCCTGTCGCAAAAGCCGCCCCCGCAGTTTGGGCAGACATTTTCGAGGACATTCACCACGCACGGACGGCAAAACGTGCACTCAAAGGAGCAGATCATTGCGGCTGTGCAATCTGGCGGCAGCGGGCGGTCGCAGTGCTCGCAAGCGGGTCTCAGTTCAAGCATGGCAGTATTTCAGGCCGGGCATCTGGGGTGACTTGTCAGGAAAACTTCGTATCGCGCTCATGGTTCGCTCGGGAGACATGGACTGGTGCCTGGCGGTTCCCCGTCACCTCGCAGTCCTCGCGGGAACCTCACCGGGGACCGGCGGGCGATGGCGCGGGACCATCGAGCGGAAGTCGCCAAGGTTGTAAGGGCCGTGGTAGGGCTGGCTCAAGGTGACCTCGGCGATTGCGACGGTGCCCCAGTTGGTCGCCTGCGCGATGGGCTTGCCGTTGTGGTCGAAGACGGCAGAGCGCATCCAGCCATCGTCCGCACCCATGAAAGTGCTGCTGATGAGATAGACGTGGTTCTCGCACGCACGGGCCTCGGCGAGCAGCGGATTGCAGCCCCAAACGGGCCAGGCAATGACTTCCGCGCCGTTCTTGGTCAGCTCGCGGGCGACCTCGGGGAAGAAGCCGTCATAGCAGACCATCATGCCGACTTTTCCGAACGCCGTGTCGAAGACCGGGTAATCCCGGCCGGGTGCGATGCCTTTGGCGGCCTCGCCGGGCGGCAGGCAGACCTTGCGATATTTGCCAATCAGCTTTCCATCCGGCCCAATCAGGACTGCGGCGTTATAAACGAGATGTCCGGCCCGCTCGTAAAGGCTGACCACGATGTGCAACCCATGCTTCGCGGCCAGCCCGCCGAAATAGTCCGTTGTCGGCCCCGGAATCGGCTCGGCGAGTTCCACCTCTGACTTCAGCTTCACGCGCGCCGTGGGCACCGTTTCGCCGAGCACGACAAGGTCCGCCTTCCGCTGCGCGGCTTCGGCGATGAGCGGCGCGTATTCCTCACAATTCTCACGCGGCGACTTGCCCGCCGGCTTGTAGTGAATCGTGGCCAGCCGCACCGTGCGCGCGGGAGGCGGCTCGCTCCTCGCAAATTCCGCCCTGCTCCACTCGACGCGTCCGCCGGGTGCCCATTGCAGGTGCAGCTCGATGACGGCGCGCGCGGCCTTGACGGGGCTTTTGTAAATGCCGACGACCGTTGTCCAGCCCTGTGCATCGGTCGCGCCATCAGTCGGATACTCAGGCTCGGCGCTCGGCACCGGCAGCCTCGGGTCGGAGTGCTCTGGCCGGCCATCGAGATAGACCATCTTCCCCATCGCGTCCTGCCATGAGATGCGCACCAGGCAGCTCTGGCGCGGCAACGCGACGCGGCTGATTTTACGCCGCACTTGAAAGCGATAGACCTCGCCGCCGCTCACCGGAAACGACTTCTGAAACCAGCCATCCAGCCCCTCGCGCTGATCGTGGGTGATGACGAGGCTGCCGCTGGGATTGCTGGAAAACTCCGGGCGAATTTCCGCACGCGGACTCTCGGCCGACCAGCCTTGGAAGTCAGCAGCGTGTGATGAGGCCGGACGCAGGACAGGCCCCAGCATGAGGAGGAGCTGAAAGACTGCGACGAGGAATCCGCGCGACACGGTGTTTTTCATGGTAGCCCAGTCGGTTCTGCCCGGTCTCGGGGGCTCTCTCAAGGTGATTCTTCCTGGACCGGATTGGTCAGCGCGCCGATGCCCTCTATCTCAATGGTGACGACATCGCCGGGCCGCAGCCAGCGCGGTGGCTTCTGCGCCATGCCGACGCCGTGGGGCGTGCCGGTGAGAATGACGGTGCCGGGGAGCAGCGTGGTGCTGCCGCTGAGAAACTCGATCAGCGCAGGCACGTCGAAGATCATGTCGTTCGTGTTCCAGTCCTGCACGGTCTCGCCATTGAGCACGGTGCTGATGCGCAGGGCGTTGGGGTTCACGATCTCATCGCTGGTCACGAGGCAGGGGCCGAGCGGGGCAAAGGTGTCGAAAAACTTCCCACGGCACCACTGGCCGCCACCGAGGCGGAGCTGCCAGTCGCGCGCGCTCACATCATTGCAGCAGGTGTAGCCGAGCACATGGTCCAGCGCGCGCGCGCGCGGCACATTCTTGCAGGACCGCCCGATCACCACCGCCAGCTCACACTCGTAATCCACTTCATCGCTGCGCATGTGCCGGGGCAGCAGAATGGGGCCGCCGGGATGCTGGAGGGTGTTGTTGCCCTTGACGAAAAGCACCGGACGGTCGGGAGCAGCCACACCGCTCTCCTGCGCATGGCGGCGGTAGTTAAGCCCGATGCAGAGGATGTTGGTGGGAACGATGGGCGCAAGCAGCCTGGCCACGTCGGCCTTGTCCCGCGAGAGCTGCGGCGAGCTGTAGATGTCGCCGGTGAGCTTCAAGGCACCGCCGCCGGCCTGAAGCGCGGCATGGCCGATGTTTCCTTCGGAATCCTGGTAGCGGATGATTCTCATGGTTTGATGGTTGGTCTTGTCCGGGGGGAATGATTCAATAGACTCTATGCGTAATAGGTGAAAAGGCGTATGAATGAATTGGCGTTATTTTCAGGTGGTCGCCCGTGCCGTCGTGCGGAGGTTGTGCAAGCC
>JBEBFV010000332.1:0-7333 GCA_040081795.1 Limisphaerales bacterium
GCGATGAGCGATTCGATTTGCGGCAGCATCGTGTCGGGGGCGAGCACGATGATGCGTTTCCCGTTGGGTGTGATGCTGACGAGGTTTGTCACCGCGCGACCGCCGCTCTGCGCGACGAACACCTTCGTCGCCAGCGCGGCCAATGTGTCTGCATCCCCACGCACCTCGATGAGCTTCATCGCCTTGGGCTTCTCCAAGTTCGACGGGTCAATGCCCTCGTTGTCGAGTCGCTGGATGATGTTCTCCGCGTCCTTCAAGTCCGCGCGCGTGCCGGCCACGACGATGCTGTTCGACTCCGGGTCCGCCGAGACGGTGACGCGGCGGATGGGCTGGTTGCGCGCGTCGAACTTCACCATCGCATTCGAGACGACGCCGACGACCTTGAGCGCGGTGGCGTTGTTGAGCTTGAAGACCCGCGCGCCGCCCGCGCCCTCGGGGGCCTGGTCGAGCTGCTCGACGATGGTGCTCACGGCCAGCAGCTCGCTGCGCGGGCCGCTGAGAATGAGGCGGTTCGAGGCGGCGTCGGCGATGATTTTCACCGTCGGCGTGAACTCCGGCCCGCGCTGGCTCTTGAGCAATTCGGTGACGAGCGGTTGGGCGAGCGCGGCGATGGCGGAAGCGTCGCCCTGCTTCAACTCCATCACGCGCATCTCGCGCGGCTGCACGTCGCCGGGCGTGTCGAGCTGCTGGATGACCTTCGATGCGGCCTCGACCGCGTCCGGCTCGCCGCTGAGGACAAGGCTGTTGCTGCGCGCGTCCACGAGCACCTTCACGGTCTGGGCCTGCGCGTTAAGGCTCTTTTCCACGAGGCCGGAAATCTCAGCGGCAAGTGCGGCACGCAACCGGATGACGCGTGTCTCCTCGCGCGCGGGCTTTTTTCCGACGGGGTCGAGCTGGCGGATGATGGCCTCGACGCGGGTGATTTCCGCGTCCGCGCCGCTGACCATGATGCGGTTGTTCTTCGGGTCGGCAATCACCGTGGCCGCGCCGCCGGGCGGCTCGCTCTGCCCCCGAAGCTGCTCGGTGTAAAGCTGCGTGACGAGCGTCGTCAGGTCGGTGGCGGTGCGCGCGTGCAACTCCACGGTGCGGAACTGGCGCGCGAGGTTTTGCGTCGTGGCGGTGTCGAGCTGCGTGACCAAATCCTGCACCCGCTTCAAATCCTTCTGCGTGGCGAGCACGATGATTTGCTTGCCGCTCGCGTCGGGAATCAGCTTCGGCTCCATCTGCGGGTCCGTGCCGGGGCCGCCCATCTGCGCGAGGAGCTGCGTGGCGAGCGTGATGATTTCCGTCGGCGTCTTGGCGCGCACGGGCAGCACGACCATCTCGCGGCGCTGGGTCGTCGGAGCGAGGTCCACCACCTGCACGAGCTGCTCAATCTCCTTCAACTGCTCCGGCGTCGCCGTGACGAGCATCCGGTTGTTCGCGTTGTCAGCGACGACGGACGGCTTCGGCTGGCCTTCGTAACGGCGGTCGGCCATCCGGTCGGCCAGCAGCTTCTCGAAGCCGGGGAAGACCGCTTCCATCCGCGTGTTCTTGAGCACGACGATGGAGAGCTGGCGGTTGAGCACGGCACCGTTCTTGCCGCGCAGTTGCTTCACCAGCTCCTCGATGCGCAGCAGGTGCGGCTCGCTCGCCGTGACTACGAGCCGGCCGTTGTCGTCGCTCATCAGCTTCGCGTGCGGGCCGGAATCCAGCGCGCCCGCGCCACTCATTTGGTTGCGATAAAGCTCATCCACCAGCGGCAGCAGGCGCTTCGCGTCCGCTGCGGTGCCGACCTCGATGAAGCGTGTCTGCATCGGTTGCGGCTGCGAGGTGCCCGTCTCCAACTGAGTGAGAATCTCGCTCGCCGTCTGCAAGTCGCCGGGCGAGCCGGTGATGATGACGCTCTTGCTGGCCGCGTCGAACGTGACACTCGCGGTGGTGCTGCCGGTGCGTGTGCCCGGCTCGCGGCGGGTGAGCGCCTGCGTGAGAATCTGCGCGAAGTCCTTCGGCTCGGTCGCGCGCGGGCGGAAGACCTTGGTGAGCATCACGGTCTGCGTGCGGAGGGCGAAGTTGTTGGTGTTGCCGAACTGGCCGGTGGTGCCCTTGTCCACGCGGCTGATGAGCAAATCAATCTGCTCCAACTGCGCCGCGACGGGCGAGGCGACGATGAGGCGGTTGTCCTTCGAGTCGGCGATGACGCGAGCCTTGGTCGCGGAGGTCGCGGAGGATTCCTTCGGCTCGGCCACTCCCGGAATCGCCTGCCGGATGATGCCCGCCAGTTCCTCGGCCTTGATGTTTTGCAGTTGGTAAATGCGGACATCGCCCGCAGGGCCTTCGCGTTGCTCGAACTTGCTGATGAGCTCCTCCGCCAGCGCGATACGCTCGCGCGGGCCGAAGAGGACCATCGTGCGCGAGGCGTCGTCATAGACGGCGGTGATGTATTCGTTCGGGTCGGGCAGGACCGCGACCATCGTCTTGGTCGTGGGATTGAACTCCTGCCGCCTGGGCGCGGTGGCGACGCCGAAGGTGCGGTTGAGGAGGTCGGCGACAATCGCGCCCGAGGTGTTTTGCAGCGCGAAGGTTTTCATCATCCGCTCGGCAGGAGCCTCGATGTCGATGGTCGCAAGCAGCGACTTGATGCGCTGAATGTTCGCGAGCCGGTCGGTGATGATGATGCCGCGCCCGCGCGGGAGGACCGCCATCGAGCCAGCGCTCGACAGCATGGAAGTCAGCGACTCGGTGATTTCCTTGGAATCCACGTTCTTGGAGTCAAGCACGGCGGTGACGACCTCGCCGGGCCGCACATCGCCGGCGGGGGCGGTGCCGCGCAGGAGTTTCAGCGGCGTGGAGGGCAGCTCCTTGAACGGCACGAGCTGAAGGTAGTTCGCGTTCTCGACGAGCATGACGCCCTTCATCGCGAGGATGACGTTGAGCGTGTCGAGCGCCTCGGTGTAGGTGTAGGCGTTGGGGTCGTTGTAAGTGAGCGTGCCCTCGGGCTTGGTGCCGGCGAGGAGCGGCTTGTTCGCCATCTGCGCAAACCGCTCGATGACATCGGCGTAGGGGATGCCGTCAAACTGGAAGCGGATGTTGCGGGCGGTGGGAGCGGTCGTCGCGGACGCGGGCGCGGCGGTGCCCGGCGACACGGTGACGGACTTCGCTGGGGCGTTCGTGGCGGGGGCGGCCTTGGGCGCGTCCTGCGCCGCGAGGGTGAACGTGCCGGTGGCGAGCGCCAGGGCGAGGAGCGTGGGGTGCGTGCGGTTCATAGGAAAGGGAGTGCGGCGGCGCTTTGGTTCAGTCGGTTTTGACGGTTGGCCTGGCCAGTTGTGGGGGAAGTTTTTCCGGTTCGAGCTTTCGCAAGTCCGCCAGCGTCTGGCCGCGCTCGATGGCGTAGAACTCGTCCTTCACGCGCACGATGACGCGGCTGAAGGATTGCAGGCCGCTCGCGCCGGGCAGGGGCATCGCGCGGTAGTCCACCAGCGCAATCGTGCCGCCGGCGAGCGTGTCGCCGGGCTTGTAGCGCTCGGTCTTCTGGTTGGTCATGTCGCGCACATGGATTTCCGGCTGACCCTGCCACTCGGAGAGCGACACGATGCGGAACGTCTCCGGTCCCGGCGGGCCGGGCGGCGTGGCGGGTGTGCTCGTCGGAGAACTGCCCGGGGCAGTCTTCACGGGTGGCGGCGGCGGGCGCTTGATGTAGGGGCGCAAGATGTCGCGCACGGGGATGGTGTCGAACGAGCGGCGCTCGGGAGAGTCCAGTTCCACCCGTGCGAGCAGCGGCTGGCGCGGCACCTCAGGCGTCGGCTCCAGCACGAGCGTCAGGCAGCGGAACTGCACGCGCACCTGACCGGGGGCGTCGCCGCCGGAGACGACGAGGTTCTCCAGGCGCAGCAGGTGCGGCGACTGTTCGAGCAGGAAGAGCAGATTCACAACGCCCGGCAGCGTGCCTTCGCCCTGCACGTTCCAGCCGATTTCACTCGCGCCGCGCATCTTGCGAGGGCCGACGGGCAGGCGGGTGAAGCTCACTTCCTTCAAGCCGGCGCGAAGTATCTGCTTGGTCAGCATCTCCCCGGAGCGCGCGCTCGCCTCGTCCACGGTGTCGGCAAACACGAGCTTGGCCAGGCTCTTCAAGCGGTCCTCGGCGGCGAAGTAGTTGCGGCGCTCCGTGTTGATTTTCTCCAGGCGCTCGCGTGCGGTGGCGATGCGCTTGTCGAGGTCCGTGAGCGGCTTGGTGATGAACGCGCGCAAGCCCAGACCGCCGCCCAGAAGGCACGCGCTGCCGAGCACCAGGCTGGCGAGGATTTTCTCTCGCTGGTTCATCCGCCCCCCTTTCTGCGCACGGACGGGTCGAGCGACGCGTCGTCCGCCGGGCGTTCCGGCGGCGAGACTTTCGTCAGGTCAATCTTGAGCTTCGCCGGGACGACCAGCTCGACGGTCGAGAGGAATTCGTAGCCCGAGCGGTCAGAGCCGGGCGTGATGGCGAGCGGCTTCACCTCGTAGCCGGCGGCGCGCAACTGCTTCTCCAGCTTCGCCAGCACAGCACCGCTCTTCGCGCGCACCGCGAGGCGGATCAGCCCCTGCCCGCTCACGGACAGGGATGTGAGGAAGACTTCCTCGCTGCGCGGCAGCACGGCGGTGAGGTAGGCGTAGTGCAGCAGCCAGTCGCGCTCGCCACGCACCCACTCGTTCACGACTCCGGCCTGTCCGGTCATCTGCCGGTAGGCGGGACGGTTCTTCTCTGCGGCGACGGCCTCGGCGGTCAACGCATCCAGCACGGTCTGCCGCCTGCCGACAAGCCAGCCGCGCACGCCCGCGACGATGAGAAACAGCACGGCGGCCGTTGCGAGGCCGGCAAGAATCTTGATGCGCCGCAAGTCGCGCTGCACGGCGGGACGCTTCGGGTTGAGGAAGTCGAACGGCAGGCCTTCCGCATCCGCGAAGCCCAGCGCAAGCCCGATGCCGGCGGTCGCGCCTGCCGCGGCGTCGAGCGAATCTCGCGGCAGATCCAGCGCGTCTGCGTCCAGCAACGCGACCGGCGCGCTCACGCGCGTGGCCAATGCCGCGACGACGCCGGCCTCGTGGCCGGTCGCGCCCACGACGAACAGTTTGGCCAGCGAACCAGTCGCGCCCAGCCCGCTGTAGCTATGCAGGCTGCGGACGACCTCGATGGTCGCAGCGCTGATGAAGGCTTCCGCCGCGCCCGGCTCGGTCGGCGGTTTCACGCTCGCGCCACGACTGAACGGCACGGCCCCGTCGGCGACGATGTCAATGCCCACCTCGTCGGGCCGAAGCGAAATCAATCCGTAAGCCTGGCCGCTCTCGACGACGTTGCAGGCGTGAACACAGCGCGCGCTCGCACTCGGCAGCAACCCGAGCGCGATGAGCTTCACCCCGGCGGCTTCCGCGGCGCGTTGGTAGAAGGCGACGACGTCACGCTTCGCGACGGCGACGAGCACTTCGAGTTTCGGCAGCGGAGCGGCGGGGGCTTCCGCGCCGGTCTTGGCGTTCGCGTCGGGCTTGGGCGGAGGCGGAGTGATTTGCCGGTGGACTTGGAAATCAATCACCGCGTCGGCGACGCGGAACGGCAGGTCGCGGCCGACTTGCAGATGCACGACGGAGGCCAGCTCGCGCACGTCGGCGATGACGGGGAGCAGCAGCGTCTTGAGCACCACCTGCGCGCGCGGAATGCCCATGACGACGGGGCCGGGCTTGAGCTTGAGCTGGTCGAGGGCCTTCGCGATGGCGGCTCCGAGAACGGCGGCGTCCGCGCGGTCGGTGTCGGCGGGCAGGTTGAGCGGTGCGACGCACACGCGGCTCACGGCGGGCTGGCCGCCGCGCGTGGTCGTCTGCACGACGCGCAGTGAGCGGCCATCAATGTCGAGCGCGGTGGCTTGTGCGGGCAGCTTCGAGCGCTGCTCGCGGGAGAGCGAAAACTTTTTCAGCGGGAAAGCGGGCAGCGAGTCGCGGTCAGCCACGGCGGGCCTCCTTTCCAATTCGCTTCGCTGACTTCGCAGGAGCGCTCTGCTCCTCGCCGCCAAGGGTGAAGGGCAGGCCGCGCCGGGTCACGTCGCGCAGGTAAGTGATGCGCCGCGTGCCGGGCGCGACGTCAATGCCGGCTTCGAGCACGCGAAAGCGGCCGGAGGGCATCCCGTAGCCGATGACCTGGAAGGTGAATTGAAAGCTGCGCGCAGTCAGCAGCGGGGCCAGCTCCTTGAACTTCGCGGCGTCCACCACGCCCTCCAGATACAGCCACGCGATGCTCGTGCGGCGCTCGGGGCTGATGCTGCGGCGCGCGGAGACGATGGACTCGGCGAGCGCGTCGTCCACGCCGGTCAGTGTCGTGAGCACGGCGATGCTGGCGGTGTTCACGTTGATGAGGCCGTCGGTCTGCAGCTCGGCGGACGCGGTGAGCAGGTCGAGCACCGTCGCCAGCTCGGCCTTGCCGACGCCCGAGGTGATTTCAGTTTCGACGCCCTTGGAATCCTTTACGGGGAGCCTGGCTTCGAGCAAGTCGGCGGCGTGCGAGAGCGTGACGCCGTTGGTGAGGAGTGCGGCGAGGAAGTTTGTGAGGGCCGGTGGCAGCGCGGTTTCGGGCAGCACGGCCTCGGGACTGTTGAAGTTGATGCGGTAGGTGCCGTCGTCGGCCGTGTCGGGGTCGTAGGAGGAGAGGGTGAGGAACTGGCTCAGACCGCGGGCGTGCCTGGAATCGCCGGCACTCGGTGGAGCCTCGCCGCCACCGCTCTCGCGGGCCGCGACCGAGCCGTGCAGCAGCTCCGGCGTGAAGCCGCGCACGAGCAGCAGCTCGTCGAGCGATGCGAGCGGGCCGTTGCGGATGGTGTAGGGGCGCGGAAGGCCGCTGTAGTAATCCTGCTCCGCGCCCTCGGGTTGAGGCGTGTCATCCTCGTCGAGGAAGTCGCGCAGCGCGGCGACGAGCGAGGGCGTGAGGCGCGGGAGCTTCTCGATGTTGGCGTCGGGCGAGGCGTTGATGTTGAGCTTCGAGGCTTCGTCGGTGAGGCCGTGGCGGAACTCGCCCAGGGATTCGCCGCCACCCGGAGAGAAGACGGTGAAGAACCACTGCTCCCCGCCATCATCGAAGACGAGGCGGTCGCGGAAGGCCGCGGGATTTTCCTGCCAGTCCGTCGTGCCGGGCGTGGCGGCGGCCGCGACGCGCAAGGCTTCCTCAACACCACTCATCGCCGCTGCCCACGCCTGCTCGGTGCCGACGCTCGCGCTGGCGGCCGTGTCCTCCGCCTGGAAGCGGAAGAGCAGGCTGACTACAAGCATCGAGAGCAGCATGATGATGACGAGGACGGCGACGAGGACGAAGGCGCGAGGACGGGCGGCGACGCGCTTC
>JBEBFV010000333.1:0-7320 GCA_040081795.1 Limisphaerales bacterium
CGGCGGGGAACAGTTTCATCACGGGTTATTTCAGCGGCACGAGTTCCATCGGCGGCGGCTCGTTGCCAAGCCGTGGCGCGGAGGATGTGCTGGTGGCGCGGTTCAACCAGTTCATCGGCGGCGGGCCGCCGCAACTGGGTCTCCTTCGCAACGGGGCGCAGTTCCGGATGCGCTGGCCGCTGGCGTCCTCGAGCTACATCCTGCAAAGCGCGACGAACCTGCTCGTGCCGGTGTGGCGTGACGAGACGAACGCGCTGACGCTGACCGGGAGCGAGCTGGAGACGGATGTCACGCCGGGGAGCACGGTGAAGTTTTATCGGCTGCGCAAGCCGTGATGGTTCCTCGCTGTTTCCAGTGGAATGGGAACTGAACTGGCCCGCTTCCCTGCCCCAGAGGGGCCAGTGAGGGTAGCCGGTGGGAAGACTCGACCAAAGGGAGAGGCGCACCCACCGGTCAGCCAGCCGAACGTGACGGCGCCCCGGCCGGGGGCGCATGGGGGCGACGTTGGAAGGACGATGATTCATGCGCCCCGCCGGGGCGCGGGGCACTTGGGGCCAGCACCGGTAGGTGCGCTCCCAGGGCGGAGCTTCCCACCGGCTACCCTCATGCGCCCCTCCAGCGCGGCCTTCACCCCTGACTTCCATTCCGCTGAAACCAGCGGGGAACCGGCTTAACTGGCCGGGCTGGAGTGATCCTCGGGCTTGGGGGTGGCTGGCTGCGCGGTGTCCGCCGGGAGGAATTTTTTCCAAGGCACTTCCCAGATGCGGACTGCGTTGGCGAAGCCTTTCGGTGTCACCGGCTCCTGCTCGACGCAAAGCGCGCTCAGCTCATTGTCGAACTTCTCGAGTTCACGGAAGGTGGACTCGCCTATGATGATGCGGCTGTGGCCGGAGACGCCCTCGAGGCGGCTGGCGAGGTTCACCTCGCGGCCGAAGACGGTGTAATTGATGATGTGCGCCTCGGAGCCCATCATGCCCACGATGGCGGTGCCGGTGTTGATGCCGGTGCCGAGGTCCAGCAAGGCCAGCGGGTCCAGCGGGTCCTGGCCGGCGGCGACACGCCGGACGTTCTCGGCCTCGCGGCGCTCGTTCTCCGCCTTGCGCCGGATGTTGATGGCGTGCATCGCGATCTGCGCGTCCATGGCGGCGCGGACACAGGCGAGGGCGTGCTGCTTGTCCGGCGAGGGCGCGCCCCAGAATGCCATGACGCAGTCGCCGATGTATTTGTCGAGCGTGCCGTTGTGCTTCTTGACCTGGTCGGCGATGGCTGCGAGGTAGAGGTTTACCGTTTCGAGCGTGTCCTTGGCGTTCTGGTCGAAGTGGGCCTCCGCTGCCTTGCCGGTGAGCTTGTGGTCTCGGACGTAAATCTCGGCGCGGGTCTGGTTCGTGTCGGTGAGCTTGGTGAAGCCGCGCACGTCGGCGAAGAAGACGGTGATTTGCTCGCGCTTGCCCTCGAGGCGGATCTCATCCTGCTTGAGAAGCACGCTGACGACGTTGGGGGAGACGAGCTTGGCGAAGACGCCCGTGACGCGGCGTTTTTCCCGCTGCTCGAAGACGATGTTGTAGGTGAGCAGGGCAACGTGGTTGAGCAGCATCGCCCCAAACGTGGGCAGCACGATGGGAATCCAATAGCGATACTCAACGAATAGATGGCGGGCGAGCAACACGTAGCCCGCGACAATCCCAAGGCCCACAAGCGTCGGCCAGGGCGCGCGAAACTTCCAAGTTAGAGCCGCCGCAAGCACGCCCATGACAACAACCGCCAGCAGCTCCAGCCAGAGCGGGCTGCGCGTGATGAAGCGATTCATGATGATGGTGTTCGCGATATTCCAATGCTTGCCGACGAGGAATGCGTCGCTCTGGATGGGAGTTGCCCCGAGATCTGTCAGGTCGTTGCCGGTGGCGGTGGAGCCGACGATGAGAATTTTCCCCTTCCACCTCTGGTCGTCCACCTTGGGCGTGCCCAGCCGCCGCAGCCGCTCCTTGGCGAGAACTCCCGTGAAGTTTTCCACTGTCAGGCGCGAGTCATCGTGCTTGATGCTCCAGTCCACGTAGAAGAATCCACCCTTGTCCACGGGGATGGCCCGATCCACTCCGTTCGTGCCGGGGATCAGGAGCAGCCCGCGGGCGGCGTCGGTCTTGGCCCGATCGAGGTCCAGCCCGAGTTCCGCGGCGGCCATCACGATGCCCATGTGCCATGCGGTGACTTCGCGATATGCCCTGCCCATGTTGGCCCCTGGCGGCTCGCCTCGCTCGTCCGGGAGCCGTGACTTGAATGCTCCCACGTCGTAGGTGTTGTCAGGCTGGAGCGGAATCTCCATCTGCCTCTGCTTCCCGTCCGAGAGCGTGATGCTCTTGCCTGGCCGGATGATCGTGCGGCTCAGATCGAAGTCATGTTTTTCGGCCAGTCGCTCCATGGCCCCGTGAAGCGTGTGGAATGTCCGAAACGCATGGGCGCGGCGCAGCACACCGTCGGCGTCCTTGTCCGTCGAGATGTCCCCCAGCCGCCGGACACTGTCCCGGAAGAGGCGGTGGGGGAGAAGCTCCTTGCTGGTGGCGATCACCGCGTTGTTCGCCGCCCGCAGTTGGTCGGAGAGGAATTCATCGGAGGGGACGAGTTCGGCGTTCGTGCCGACCTTCACCGGGGCATGATCCACCCGCAGGCCGCTGAACAACACGTCGAACGCGATCAGGCGCGCGCCCTCCGCTTTCAACTCACTCACCAGCCGGCCATAGACATGGCGCGGCCAATAGAGGCCGGATTGGTAATCCAAGGCCCCGCCCATGCCGTCCTCGAGCCTGCGGATATCATCGTCCGAGATGGAAATGAAACCGAGATTCGTCGCACAGGGCGGGTGCTTCTTGAGGGCTTCCTTCTGCCGCCAGTCGTAGGAAATCCCCTCCAATCTTTCAAGGCTGCCACCACGTGCCGACCAGTGCCGGAGGGACTGCAGGAAGCTGACGAAGGCGATGACGCCGATGGCGATGGCGTAAGGGATCAGCTTGGCCTTCGAGACAGTCACGCGTGCGCGGAGCTAAACAAAAAACCCAGGGCAACACAAGGTCGCTCTGGGTTGAAAGACTTACGGCAGCCTTACTGCTTCGGCTGAGTGCCAGAGGTGTCCGGCGAAACAAAGATCACCGTCTCGCCGACCTTCGTGTCCACGCCGGTCTTGGTGCCGGCTTTGGGACCAGGGCCGGGGCCGGGGCCGGGGCCAGCAGGACGAGTGTTCTCAGCCACGGACTCGATGATCGCGGCAGTTCCGCCGCCCTGATTGCGAGTCTGGATGGCGTTGTTGATCGTGCTGGAAGTCACTTTGTTGGCGGCCGTGTTGGCGACAGCCTGATTGCTGGTGGACTGGTTCGCCGCTCCTTGTGCCGCAGCCCGGGCTTGCTGCGCTGTGCCACCGTTCGCCACCGTGGCCGACGCGGCGGCACTGGCGGCTGCCGTGGCCTGCACCGCTTCACTGGTCTTGACGAGGTTCGCGGCGGCGGCTTGCGCGGCGGCGCGGATAGCTGGAGGTGCCTGTGCGGCTGCTTCCTGAACAGCCTGCACGAGTTCCGCCATGATCGCCTTGGCGGCTTGCGCGGCAGTCGTCGTGGAATTGCCGCCAGCCTTGCCGGCTTCCGTGGCGGCCTCGGCAGCGAGCGCGGCTGTGAACTGCTGGACGACATTGGCCACCATGTTCGCGTTGGCCACGGTGTTCGCTGTCAGGGAGGTGGCGGAGCGGGCCAGTCCAGCCGTCTCAACGGAAGCTGCCTTGATCACGCCGCCGCCCAGCGTGACGGCGGTGCCGCCGATGACGAGTTGCATGCCGCCACCAGCGATCGGACGAAACTCAACCTTGCCGATCAGACACACGATGCGTGTGGTGCCCGCGCGCAGGACAGTGCCGCGGATGCCGGCGACGCCTGCCGGTGTCTTGATCTCATATTTCGAAGCCTTGGAAAGCTTGTTGACGACGTTGGCGACGGTCGCGCCCTTCTTGACCTCGAGTTCGGTGTTGACCACCACCTCCGCCGCCTTGGTGTATTCGAGCTTGTTCAAGGCGATCGTGCTGTCCGCCTCGACGCGAAGGGAGTCACCGTTCACGCCCAGGAACAAGTCCGCATACGAGCCAGCACCGGTGGTAATGGTGGCACCTTGGAAAAGTATCTGGCCCTCGGTCAGCGGACCACCGCCCTTGGCGTCGGTGTAAGTGACGGTGCCGACGACTTTCTTGACTTGCGCCGCCCCTGGGCTGGCGGCTTGCGCACCCGCCGCGAACAGCCAGAGGGCGGCCAGCAGGACGCTGCCGAAAGAAGCAAGTGGATTGCGGCCGAGGTTTTTCATAAAGTCAGTGGCGGTTACTCGATTTACTCAGTTCCCACGTTTGCTGGAGCGTAAGGAATGCCCTCTCAAAGTCAATCCAAGATTTCCTGTAGGCAGGGCAAAAAAGCCTGATTTACAAAGGTTTTACAATCGCCGGTTTGACCCGCTGCCTGATATTTGCTTCGCTCTAACCCCGCTGGAATGATCTCACTTCGCTCCTCCCTTACCGCCGTCGTGCAATGGTTCGATTCAGACTACGGCAACGGGGATCTCGCCACTGAGCACGACCAGTCGGACAAGGTGGACCTCGGCCGCAGCTTCGCTTTCGTTTTTCTGCACGCCATCTGTCTGGGCGTCATCTGGACCGGCTGGAGCTGGTCGGCGGTGGCGGTGGCCGTCGCGCTCTACTTCGTGCGGATGTTCGCCATCACCGGGTTTTACCATCGCTACTTCTCGCACCGCAGCTTCCAGACTTCGAGGTTCATGCAGTTCCTGTTCGCGGCGCTCGGCTCCTCCGCCATCCAGCGCGGTCCACTCTGGTGGGCGGCGCATCACCGGCACCATCACCAGCACTCGGACGAGGAGGCGGACACCCACTCGCCCCGACAGCACGGTTTCTGGTGGGCGCACATGGGCTGGATCACCAACGCCCGCAATTTCCCCACCGACTACAGCCGCATCCGCGACTTCGCCAAGTATCCTGAACTCGTCTTCCTCAACCGCTTCGACGCCCTCGTCCCGTTGCTTCTCGGCGCGACGCTCTACGGCGCGGGCGCGTGGCTGGAGCGCGCGCATCCCGGCCTCGGCACTTCCGGCGGGCAGCTCCTCATCTGGGGTTTCATCAGCACCGTCGTCCTCTTCCACTGCACCTGCTTCATCAACTCCCTCGCGCACGTCTTTGGCCGGCAGCGATTCGCGACCGGCGACACCAGCCGCAACAGCCTCCTGCTGGCGCTCCTCACGCTCGGCGAGGGCTGGCACAACAACCACCACCACTACATGCATTCCACACGCCAGGGCTTCTACTGGTGGGAAATTGACCTTACCTACTACGGCCTCAAGGCGCTCTCGTGGACCGGGCTGATTTGGAATTTGCGCCCCGTGCCGCTGGAGGTGCTGGCGGAGGGGACGGCTGCGAAGGGCGGCTTGGTCAAAGGTTAATGTCATGCACTGCGCGTTGCCGCTCGCACTTGCATTGCTCGCTGTTGCCGTTGGCTGCGGCAAACAGACCGGTGTCGCCACACCGAGCAAGTCCTTGAACTACACTTTGGACATTTCCGGAGACAAGAAAGTCCAGAACCCATCGGAGGCCGTAATTCGGGAAGCCGTGTTGGCACTGGATACAAAGAAGGGCGGCGCATTTCTAGTCGTGGAGGTGACGAAACTGACCTACATCCAAACCAGCGGAGACGGACGAGTTGGCTTTGAATTGGAGTATCAGGAGTCGGATATTCGCCATCACTTTCGAGCCAAGCGCCGCTTCACCGCCGATGAGATTGTGAAGGTGTTGACTTCATACACAACTGGCGTTGACGACTGGAAGAAGGCTGCCGAGTGGGAGCTTCTCAAGTGGTGAACACAACACTGGTAAACAACAACGCCAAGCCGGAACCACCTGCCATTTTCCACCGACAAGCTGCTTTCCAATCAGTGTCAGTTAGTGCCAGTCAGTGGTTCAATTCCTCCTCCCGATGCTGAAACTCGCCATCATCGGCACCGGCATCGCCGGTTTGGGCTGCGCGCACTTCCTCCAGTCCCGCTTCGACGTCACGCTCTTCGAGCAGGCGGATTACCCCGGCGGCCACACCAACACCATCGCCGTCCCCGAAGGCTCCTCCCACGTCGCCTTCGACACCGGCTTCATGGTCTATAACGAGGTCACCTACCCGCACCTCACCCGCCTCTTCCGTGAACTGGGCGTGCGCGTGAAGCCGACCCAGATGTCCTTCAGCGTCCAGCACCGGCCCAGCGGCATCGAGTTCAGCGGCAGCAGCCTGAACCACCTCTTTGCCCAGCGCCGCAACCTCCTCCGCCCGCGCTTCTGGCGGATGCTCTGGCAAATCCACCGCTTCAACGCCGAGGCCGTCGCCGCGCTCACCGACCCCGCGTTCACCGCGATGACCGTGGCCGACTACGTCCGCGCGCGCGGCTACGGCGACGACTTCCTCCGCCTCTACCTCGTGCCCATGAGCGGCGCGGTCTGGAGCACGCCGCCCGAGCTGATGCTGGAGTTCCCCGCCGTCACGCTGCTGCGCTTCTTCCACAACCACGGCTTCCTCGGCCTGCACACGCAGCACCCGTGGCTCACCGTGGACGGCGGCGCGAAGCATTACGTGGACAAGCTCCTCGCCCCGCTCCGCGCGCAAAACCGCGTCCGCCTCAACGCGAAGGTTTCTTCCGTCCACCGCACCGCCGACGCCGTGGCTGTCACCACCGCCGACGGCCGCACCGAGCACTTCGACCGCGTCATCCTCGCCGCCCACGCCGACAAATCCCTCGCGCTCCTCACCGACGCCGACGCCACCGAGCGCCGACTCCTCAGCGCGTTTCGCTACCAGCCGAACCTCGCCACCGTCCACACCGACGCCTCAGTGATGCCCCGCACGCGCCTCGCGTGGGCCTCGTGGAACTACCGCGTCGAGCGCGACGCCACCGGCCGCGAAGTCCCCTCCACCATCTACTGGATGAACTCGCTGCAAGGCGTCTCCGACCGCGAGAACTACTTCGTCTCCATCAACGGCGCGGACCAGATTGCCCCCGACAAAATCCTCCGCCGCATCGAGTATCACCACCCGCTCTTCAACCTCGCTGCCACACAGGCGCAGGTCGAACTCCCCTCGCTCAACACACTCCCGGACAACCGCGTTTTCTTCGCCGGCAGCTACTTCCGCTACGGCTTCCACGAAGACGCCTTCGCCTCCGCGCTGGATTGCAGCCGGGCGGTGAGTGGTGAGAGGATTTGGCCGTGAGCACTCAGCCTGTAGCGGCGGTCTGTGACCGCCGTTCGAG
>JBEBFV010000334.1:0-7286 GCA_040081795.1 Limisphaerales bacterium
CGACATAGCCGTGCGGTCCGAGCCACACCGCCTGCCGCTCCGGTCGGCCGAGCAGGCCGGGGCCGAAGTCGCATTGATAGCCGCCCACCCAGAAGCCGCCGCCAGACAGCGCGAGCGTCTTGCCGTTGGCATCGGGATTCTCCAGCAGCGCATTAACGCCGCCCCGGCTGTATTGCACCACGCGCCCCCCGATGTCCGGCACCACTACCGCCATGACCTTCCCGTGGTCGTCGCGCAGACTCAAGGAATTGGTCCAGCCGAGAAACGCACCTTGGCCCACGCCCGCTGGCAGCGCCGCCCGCAGTGACGCGGGCAAAAGCACGAGCATCAACGCCAACGCGCACGTGGCCAGTCCTCGGATACAAATCATGCGCGCGGAAGCTACCAGCCCCCGCCACAGGCTCAATGCTGTTCGCGCCCGCTCAGAAAAGCACGTTGCCGACGAACTGCTTCAGATGCTCCGGCAGCTTGCGGTGCCGGCGCACGACCACGACCAATTCGCGGCTGAACTTCTCCGGCAGAGAAATCCGCTGGAGCGTCTTCTTCTGGCCGTAGAGGGCCAGCGCGCGAACGGGCACGAAGCTGACGCCCATGCCGAGTGCGACGAGGTTGATGATGAGGTCGAAGTTGTCCAACTGCATCGTCGGCTCGAAGCGCCAGCCTTGGCGCGCTATCCACAAGCGGAGCCGTTGGCCGGTGTTGGAGCTGTCTTCCAGCAGCAGCCAGCTTTGTTTCTCCAGCCAAGTGCGACGGGCTTTGCTCGACCTCGCCACCGCCTCAAACTGGGCGGCGAGGTCCGCCGGGGCAACCAGAGTGAAAGCATCCTCGAACTTGTGTGTGACTTGCACCGTGCGCGGAAGGCGGCGGGGCGGGCAAAGGACCCCGAGGTCGAGGTCGTTCGCTTGAATCGCGGACAGGATTTCACTGCTCGGCTGATGGGAGACTCGGCAAGTGATGTTCGGGAGTCGGCGCAGGTTCGCGTGGAAGAAGCCGGGAAGGTAAGCCAGCCCGATGCTCCGCGACACTCCGACGCGCACTTCCTTCCGTGCGCCCGCGAACTCCTCGCGAAGCCGTTTCAGCGATTGCTCCACGTCACCGAGCAGTCGGGCTGAATCGCGAAAGAGGAACTCCCCGGCTGGCGTCACGCAGACGCTGCGGGTCGTCCGCTCCAGCAAGTCGAGGCCGAGGCTGTTCTCCATGCCCTGCATCTGGCGGGTGATGGCGCTCTGCGTGACACCGGCCAGCTCCGCCGCCTTGGTGAAGCTGCGGTGCTTCACCACAAGATGGAACAGCGCCAGTTCGTAAAGGTCGAACGGGGCGGTGGCGAGGAACTCATTCATGTTCTGCAACAGTGTATTCGACTAATGCATTTCACTCAAGAGCCGTCTCGACCTACGGTTCGGGCGAACGAAAGGCAAACTATGGCAACACTATCTGAACGACTCCCGCAAAACGCCCCTGGCCGCTTCTACGTGGACTCCTCCTGCATTGACTGCGACCTGTGCCGCGATGCTGCTCCTGATTTCTTCCATAGGGACGGCGAGATTGGAATGTCCGCAGTCTTTCGGCAGCCCAAGACACCGCAAGCGATACTCGAAGCTCAGAAGGCATTGGAGGGCTGCCCGACGGAATCCATCGGCAACGACGGCGCCCCTGCGACCGAGCCTACATCATCAGTTCCCGAATGACCTGCCCGCCGAACTGCGAGAGCTGCTTGAAACGGCCGCCGTGGAAGTAGGTGAGCTTGTTGTCGTCCAGCCCCAGCAGGTTCAGCAGCGTGACATGCACGTCGCGGATGTGGTGAACGTGCGCGACGGCCTTGTCGCCCAGCTCGTCGGTCGCGCCGATGGTGTGGCCGGCTTTCACGCCGCCGCCGGCGAACCAGAGGGTCATCGCGTGCGGGTTGTGGTCGCGGCCATAGGCGGTGCCGCCGCGCACGCCGTTGTCCGGCGAGCGACCGAACTCGCCGCACCAGACGATGAGCGTGGAGTCGAGCAGGCCGCGCTGCTTGAGGTCGGCGAGGAGCGCGGCGATGGGCTGGTCCACCTGGCGGACGAGGTTGCCGTGGGCGCGCTCGATGTAGTCGTGGCTGTCCCACGTGCCGGCGTAGAGCTGCACGAAGCGCACCCCGCGCTCGACGAGCCGCCGCGCGAGCAGGCACTTGCGCCCGAAGGCATCCGTCGGCTCCGCGCCGATGCCGTAGCTGGCCTTGAGCCGCGCGTCTTCCTTGTCGAGGTCGAGGATGCCCGGCACCTCCATCTGCATGCGGAACGCGAGTTCGTAGGCGTCCATGCGCGCAGCGAGCCCGGCGTGCTGCGGATGGGCGTCGCGATGCGTGGCGTTGAGCTTCGCGAGCAAGTCGAGGTTCGCGCGCTGGTGCTCGGGGGAAATTCCTTTCGGCGGCGTGAGGTCGAGGATGGGCGAGCCTTTCGCGCGCAGCGGTGTGCCTTGGAAGTTTGCGGGGAGAAAGCCGTTGCCCCAGTTCGCCGCGCCGCCCTGCGGGTAGCTCACTTCCGGCAGCACGATGAAACCGGGCAGGTTTTGGTTCGCGGAGCCGAGGCCGTAAGTCACCCACGAGCCGATGGCCGGGTCGCCGCCGAAGCGGTTGCCGGTGTTCATCTGATACATGGCGGTCGGGTGGTTCACCGAGTCCACCTGCGCGCCCCGGAAGAAGCAGAGGTCGTCGGCCACGCGAGCGAGGTGCTCCCAGTTCTCCGCGATGTCCGCGCCGCTTTGGCCGGCCTTGCGGAATTTGAACGGGCTTTGCACGTAGTAGCGTTTGCCGCTCTCCATCGCGGACTTCTTCTGGCCGCCGCGCGTGAATTCCTTGAGGTGCAGCTCCGCGAGCTTGGGCTTGGGGTCGAAGGTGTCTATGTGCGACGGCCCGCCTTCCATCATGAGGAAGATGCAGTTCTTGGCCTTCGCAGGATGATGGCCGTCCTTAGGCGCGAGCGGGCCGGTGGATTGCCGATTGCCAATAGCCAATTGCCGATTGGACTCCGCCGCCAGCAACGAACTGAACGCCACGCTGCCGAGGCTCGCGCCGAGGGAATAGACGAAGTCGCGGCGGGTGGGCGCGTGCAGGGCGCGATTGCCGGCGCAAGGGAAGAACGGTTTCATGGCTCAGTAAACGTAGGCAAACTCGTTCGCGTTCAGCAGCACCATGCAAACCTCGGCGAGACCGCGCAACTCGGGCGAGGCGTCCGCCGGTTGGAGGTCGGGGACGAAGTCGGCGGCGGCTTCCAGCGGCTCGGTGAACTTGAACTTCTCGCCGGTGTTCTCCTCGACGGCCTCGCGCGTGACGGAGCGCGGCGGAACGTGCTTCTCGAACTTCAGCGTGCGATGCCGCGCGGTCATTGCGTCCCAGTGGACGAGGCAGGTTTTCAGCTCGTCTGGTTTGGGCGCTCGGTTGAAGGCGAGCTCGAAGGCGCGGGTCAGGATTTGCAATTGCCGATTGCCGGTTGCCGATTTGGCTCCCGCCTCGGTCACGAGGCGGTTCGCGAAGGCCAGCGCGCGCGCATGCGTCGCCTCGCTGTTGAAGAGCGCGAAGACCTGCGGCGTGACGGTCGAGGCCTCGCGTGCCTCGCAGCTCAGGTCGGGTGAAGGCGCGTTGAAGACCTCCATGAACGGGTCGCCAAGGCCGCGAATCTTCAGCGCGTAAATGCTGCGGCGGTGGCGTTGCTCGGGCTTGGGCGACGGCTGCCACGCCTCGGCGAACGTTCCCATGACCTGACGCGGCTGGAGCGCGGCCTCGAGGTTCATCTCAGGCCGCACCGGGATGCCACCGAGCGCGGGGTTCAACTCGCCGGAGACGCGGAGCATCGAGTCGCGCAGTTCCTCGGCGGTGATGCGGCGGGGTTTGAAGAGCAAGTAATTAGTAATTAGTGAGTCAGTGCTTTGTGGGCCGGGGACCTTTGCGGCGCCCTTCGCTGACTGATTACTAATTACTTCCTCACTAATCACTGTCCCCCTCCGATACGCCTCGCTCGTCATCACCAGCCGATGCATCGACTTCACCGACCAGCCACGCTCGACGAACGTCGCGGCGAGCCAGTCGAGCAGTTCAGGGTGCGTAGGCTTCTTGCCGGTCGCGCCGAAGTTGTTCGGGTTGCCGGCCAGCGCCTGGCCGAAGTGCCATTGCCAGATGCGGTTGACCATCACGCGCGCGGTGAGCGGGTTCTCGGGCGAGGCAATCCAGTTGGCGAGGTCAAGGCGACGGCCACTGATGTCATTGCCGATTGCCGATTGCCGATTGCCGATTGGGCCGACAGCGCTCAAGGCTCCAGGCGCGACCTTCGTGGCAGGGGAAAACGGGTCGCCGCCCGTGAGGATGCACGTCTCCTCCAACTCGCCCGCAGCCATGCGGTTCGCCGGCATCCGCATTGGGTTCACGACGCTCTTCACCTCGGGCGTGCGTCCGCTGTAAACGGCGAAGGCGAGCGGCTCGAAGCGGTCCAGCTCCCACTTGAGTCGCTCCAGGCCCTTGCGCGCGATTCGCTCGTGGCCGTAGTCCTCGGGCGTGAAGCCGACGAGCTTGGGCGGGATATGTGCCTCGGGAACGCCTTTGCGCGAGAGCGCAGCGCGCACCTCGGAGTAGCCGGCCTCGCGCCCGCGCTTGCTCGTCTTGCCGGTGACTTCCTCGACAGCTTGCTCGAACGCCTTCGTGTCGAGCTTCCGCTCCGCATACCACGCACGCGCGGCGGCGAGGGATTTGTCGTCAAGCCGTTTGAGCTGCGCGAGGTAGAACTCGCGGCGCTGCTCAAGGTATTTCTTTTCCTCGAAGCCGCTCATGTTCTCGTCCGGCACAAACTCCGCCGGCCGGTCGGCCATCTGCGTGGTGCTGAACACGGCTTGGAAGGAGTAGTAATCGCGCGTCGGGACCGGGTCGAACTTGTGGTCGTGGCAGCGCGCACACTGGAGCGGATGCGCGAGAAAGACCTGCCCGACGCTGTCCGTCACGTCGTCGAGGAAGCGCTGACGGGCGACCTTGGCGACTTCCATGCCGGTGAGTTCCCACGGGCCCATGCGCAGGAAGCCGGTGGCCACCAGAAGTTGAGAGTTGGGAGTTGAGAGTTGAGAGGTTTCTGCCAGTTCGTCGCCGGCGATTTGTTCGCGGATGAACTGGTCGTAGGGCTTGTCGGAGTTGAAGGCGCGGACCACGTAGTCGCGATAACGCCAGGTGCTGCCGCGCGCGTAGTCGTTGGCGAAGCCGCTGGAGTCGGCGTAGCGCACCACGTCGAGCCAATGGCGGCCCCACTGCTCACCGTAGTGCGGCGAGGCGAGCAGGCGGTCCACGAGCTTCGCGAAGGCCCGCTCGTCGGAATCCTTGTCCGCGAGAAACGCCGCGACCTCCTCCGGCGTGGGCGGCAGGCCGAGCAGGTCGAGGGTCGCGCGGCGGATAAGCGTGCGGCGGTCGGCGAGCGGGGCGGGCTTGAGGCCAGCAGGAAACTTCGCGGCGAGGAAGGCGTCCACTGGATTGGCGATTGCCGATTGCCGATTGCCAATTTGGGGAACCGGCGGCTTCTTGAGCGGCTGATACGCCCACAAGTTCTCCGGCTTGTAACGCCGGTTGGTCCACTCGGGCGCGAGGCCGCCGCTGGTCTTCACGGGGAGGCCGTCTTCGGCAGACCACTTGTCGGCGTTGGCTTTGGTCAACTCGGCCAGACGCTTCGCGTCCGGCCACGGAGCGCCCCCGGCAATCCACTGCTTCACCCAAGTTAGCTGCTCGGTCGTGAGTTTGTCGTTTTCCTTTGGCGGCATCGCGGCCCAGTTATCTGCGTCGCCCGTGCGCGTCACCGCGAGCCAGAGCGGGCTGGCGTCCGGTTTGCCGGAGACGATGGATGGCTTCTCACTCTCCCCGCCCTTGAGCAGGCCGGCGCGCGTCCTCATGTCGAGGCCTCCTTTGATTTTCGCCGGATCGTCACCGTGGCAGGCGAGGCACTTCTCCTTGAAGAGCGGCTGGATGCGGCGGGCGAATAACTCCTCAGCGGACGCAAGCGAGGTGGCGGACCGAACCGGAGACGCCAGCGCACAAAGTGCAAGGAGCGACAGGGTAAGCGCGCGCAGGTTCATGCGGTGAATCGTCAGGCGATTTGACGGCAACCGGCGACGCGTGGCTACACGCAAGTTTGGCCCGCTTTCCCCGGAGCGCGGCCTTAAGGCCGCAGAGACGCCGTTCCGACTGGCGTGCCCGGATAGCTGGGTTCGTTCAAGGAACTGTCGCTGGTAGGGCGGGGTGTCCTCACCCCGCCGTCGGCCACCCGGACGCAATCGTCGCACGGCGGCGCGGTGAGGACACCGCGCCCTACCAGTTGCGGGTTACGGCTTGGCTGCCTCCTACCGATGCCTGCTGCGGCGTGAACGCCGCGCTCAACTGAACAACTGCCGCGCTGGCTCACCGCGGTCGGTGATGGGCACGGGGCGGGGGCCGTCGTAGAGGTTCTTGGCGGGGTTGATGCCCAGCGCGCAGCAGATGGTGGCGTGGACATCGGGGACGGACATCGGGTTGGAAACCGGCTTCTTCGCCAGCTCGTCGGTTTCGCCGATGGCCTGCCCGGTCTTCAGGCCACCGCCGGCGAGCACCCAACTGAAGGTCTTGCCCTGATGGCCGCGTCCACCGCCGCCATCGAACTCCGGCGGGCGGCCAAACTCCGTGCCGATGACGATGAGCGTCTTGTCGAGGAGGCGCTGTTTCTCCAAGTCGGTCACGAGCGTCGCCACCGCCTGGTCGAGCTGCTGGATGAGGATGTGCTGGTTGAGCTGGCCGTCATTGTGCGTGTCCCAGCCGGTGCCGTTGATGAAGTTCAGGTTGAAGGAGACTTCGATGAACCGCACCCCGCGCTGCACGAGGCGGCGCGCCAACATGCAGCGTTGGCCGAACTCGCCGCCGTAGGCCTGCCGCAGCGACGACGCCTCGCCGTCCAGCTTGAACGCGGTCATGAAGTCGCCATTCGCCAGCGTGACGGAGGCGGCCAGCGCCTCGTCGTAGTCGGCGATGACCTTGTCGCCCTTGGTGCGCTCCACATAGCTCTTGCGCAGCTCGGTCAGGAGCAGCTCGCGGTCGGCCTGGCGGGCGGAGTTAACGTAGCTCGGGCGCGTGAGACCGGCGGGGCCTTTCTCCGTGTCGGTGAGATAGACGTAGCTGTGCTTCGCGCCGAGGTAACCGGGGCCGCGCATGACCATCGGATAGCCGATGACGACGTAGGGCGGGATGCCGTCCGCCAGCGAGCCGCGCTCGTGCGAGACGAGCGAGCCGAGGCTCGGGTAGGTGATGGTGCCGGTCGGGC
>JBEBFV010000335.1:0-7274 GCA_040081795.1 Limisphaerales bacterium
AAGCCTCCTCTCCCTCTCCCTTCATCGGATGAGGGGAGAGGGCCGGGGTGAGGGGTTGCGGGCGTCGGCGTTGGTGGCCCAACCCCTCATCCGGCCTGCGGCCACCTTCTCCCCTCCTCCGAGGAAGGGAGAAGGCGCGCGCCGTTGCCCTCGCCTGGAGATTCCACCGGCCCAACTTCAGTTCTAACAACCGTCCAACCTTTATGAACCGCCGACAATTCCTCGCCGCCTCGGGCACTGTGCTCGGGGCCGGACTGCTGCCCGCGTTCGCCGCGCCCGTGCTCAAGGGCAAGGCCGAGCAAGTCATTTCCATCTGGCTCGGGGGCGGCATGGGGCAGATTGACACCTTCGACCCCAAGCGCCGCGGCGACCCGGCCAAGAAGCTCGCCGGCTCCTACTACGACAGCATCGAGACCGCCGTGCCCGGCGTGCGCCTGTGCGAGCACTTGAAAAACCTCGCTCCGCTCATGGACCGTGTGACCGCCGTCCGCACGGTGCATCACGACGTGATTGACGAGCACGCCGCCGCCACCAACCGCATGCACACGGGCCGCGCCATCAACGGCACGGTCACGTATCCTTCCCTCGGCTCCATCATCACCCACGAGCGCGGGGCGGCGGCGGACGGCGCGCCGCCCTACGTGCTCATCGGCTATCCGAATGTCACGCGCGGTCCGGGCTTTCTCGGGGCGAAAGCCGGCTATCTCTACCTCACCGACACCGGCCACGGCCCCGCCGGACTTTCACGGCCGGAAGGCATCACCGTCGGCCGGCAGACGCGACGTGAGGCATTCCTCCGCGACTTGCAGCAGGAACAGCCGCCCACGGCCGACGCCCGCCTGCGCGATTACGATGCCGCCATCGCGCAAAGCCTGAAGTTCAGCAGCCCGGAGTTCACCCGCAGCTTCAACCTGGCCGAGGAGAAGGGCGATTTGCGCGCGCGCTACGGCGGCGAGTTCGGCCAGCGCTGCCTGCTCGCGCGCCGGCTCGTCGAGCGCGGCGTGCGCTTCATCGAGGTGTCGCACAACCTGAACTTCCTCAACGGCGCGGGCTGGGATGTCCACAACATCGGCATCCTCAAGCAGCACGAGCTGATTCGTGAACTCGACACCGCCGTCTCCACGCTCATCACCGACCTCGAAAGCCATCGCCTGCTGGACAAGACCCTCATCGTCATCACCACGGAGTTTGGCCGCCCGCCGGAGTTCGACAGCGGCGGCGGGCGCGGTCACCAGGGCAGCGCGTTCTCCTGCGTGCTGGCCGGCGGCGGCCTGAAGCATCGCGGTGCCTATGGCGAGACCAACGAGCTGGCCAAGAAGATCGTCGCCGACCCGGTAAGCGTCCCCGACTTCTTCGCCACCGTCCACGCCGCCGTCGGCGTGGACTACACGAAATACCTCTACGACGGCGACCGCCCCGTGCCCGTCACCGACAATGGCAAGCCCATCGTGGCGCTGTTCTGACCCGGCATCCCGGCGGCAATCAAAGGCGATGGATCGTCAGCGCGATTATTTCGTGCAGCCGGAGTCTGCGTGAGTTGCCCCACGCAGCAGGAAATGGCCGACCTCATCGCGTTTCTCCGCACGCCGCTGAATAGTGCCCAGCGGTGAAGCGTGGAATGATGCATGCAATCCCGTCGCCTTCCCCGCGTGTTCTGGTTTTGGCTGGCCGGGCTGGCGCTCGGGCCGCTGGCGTCGGCGCAGGAACTGCCGTCGCTGCCGCAAATCGAGGATCTCTACCAGACCGACCTTCCGACCGAGCCGGTCACGACGGCGGACGGTCGCACCACGTTCTACATCCGCCAGCGGGCTGACCCGCAAACCCGCACCATCAAGCCGTCACTGTGGCGGGTGGATGAAGGCGGCCAGCCGCGCGCGGTGGAAGCGGGCGAGCCGGATGCCTTCGGCCTGCAACTCTCGCCCGATGGGAAGTGGGTTTTGTTTCTCTCCACGCGGCCGTTCGCGGATGGCACGCCCGCCTTCAAACCCGTGCCGCCCTGGTCGGACCCGGCAGCAGACATCTGGTTGATGCCGGTGAGCGGTGGCGCGGCCATTCCGCTGGGCGGAAAGGCCAAGCCCTATGGCCGCGTCATCACGGACAAGTTCTATGGCCGGGTAGCGTTCTCACCGGATGGACGACGGCTAGTATTCGTGGCGGATGACGGGCGCGACTTGCGCACGGAGGCGGAGCGCCGCAACAACGTCATCGTGGTGCGGGAGGACCAGGG
Source organism: Limisphaerales bacterium (assembly GCA_040081795.1). Classification (GTDB taxonomy): domain Bacteria; phylum Verrucomicrobiota; class Verrucomicrobiia; order Limisphaerales; family SXTU01; genus SXTU01. The sequence continues at coordinate 2,228 of JBEBFV010000335.1, forward strand.
TGAAGGTTACGAGGGCTACGGGCCGATGCAGGTATGGGTGGCGGAGTTGGCTGACAAGCCGGGCGCGGCGGCAGCCAGCCGCATCACCCGCGTGACGACGGACGACTTCTGGTATGGCGACCCTCAGTGGGCACCGAACGGCTCGTTCCTGGTGGTGCACGCGAACCGCACCGCCGACCAGGAATCCGTGCGCTACAGCGTCAATCGCAACTACGACCTTTGGAAAATCCATCTGGCCGACCGTCGCCTCGAACAGCTCACCACCGGGCCGGGGCCGGAGTTCTCTCCGCGCATTTCTCCCGACGGGCGGCGCATCCTGTGCCTGAGTTCGCCGCGCCGCGGGCCGCATCAGGATGTGTTCAACCTCACGCTGGTGGAACTCGACACGGGCGGGGCGAAGTCGCGGGTCGTCTTCAATCACCACGCGCCCATCAGCACGCCAGCCCCGCATCTCTCGCCCGCCCAACCGTTGCCGGACCATTGCTGGCGTGACGCCCGGCGCGTGTTCTTCAACGGCGTCAGCGGCGTGAAGACCCTGCCCCAGCTCGTGGACCTGGACGTGGGACCGCAGACCATCGAGGACAAATCCCCGCCGTCCGCGCGGCGCGGCCCGAAGCTGCCGGCGGCCAATCCGCTCATCGGAGCACGGCGGCGCGCGCCGGACGAGATCGTGCGCTGGAAGAGCTTCGATGGCCTGGAAATCGAGGGCGTGCTGACGCGCCCGCCGGAGTCCGAAGCCCGCCCGCCCTACAAGCTGCTGCTGCTGCCGCATGGCGGCCCGCATCATCGCGCGACGAGCGGCGGCGGCTTCGACGTGCAGTTGTTTGCCTCGCGCGGCTTCGCCGTGTTCCAGCCGAACTTCCGGGGGTCCACCGGCTACGGCCTGAAGTTCCTTGATGCGGACCGCAATGACTTTGGCGGCGGCGACATGCGCGACATTCTCACTGGCATCGAGCACCTCGTGCGGCAGGGCATCGTGAATCCGAAGCGCCAGTTTGTTTATGGCGTGAGCTACGGCGGCTACATGACCTCGTGGCTCGTCGGCCAGACGCAGCAGTTCCGCGCGGCGGTCGCGCAGAACGCCGTCACCGACCTCAACGCGATGTGGCATCTCAGCGACCTGCAAAGCTGGACGGACTGGGACATGAGCGGCCGGCCGTGGGAGGTGGCCGCGCGGTTCCGCGAGCACAGCCCGCTCACGCACGCGCCCAAGGTGCGCACGCCCACGCTCATCCTGCACGCGACCAACGACCGCCGCTGTCCGGTCGCGATGGGCGTCATGTTCCACCGCGCGCTCAAGCAGGCCGGCGTCGAGACCGGGCTGGTGCTGTATCCCGATGAAGGCCATCCGATCAAGCAACTGCCGCATCGCGAGGACGTGGTGCGCCGGGTGCTGGATTGGTTCGAGAAGCACGATCCCGGTCCCGCGAAAAACTAGCGCGGCGGGATCACACGCAGCTCGTATCCACATGGGTTTCGCGGCACCCGCAAGCTCCTCCGGCGACTCTTCGCCCGGCGACGCGCCAGTCAATCAATTCCTCCATCCCGGAAGGAGCGTTTGTTCGTGGGCTTGAAGAGGGCGATTCAAGGCATCTGCCAGGGCGTCGCTCCGCCGCGCTGGATGTGCCGGCGCAGGGCGGTGGCGAGCTCGTTGAACTTCGGCTTGTTCGTTGCGGCCAGGTTGTGCTTCTCCTGCGGGTCGGTCTTGAGATTGTAGAGTTCCAGCGGCGACCACGGATCGTTCTGCATCAGCTTCCAGTCCCCGCGGATGATGGCCTCGTAACTCTTGCCGCCGTAGGCCGGGCCGCCCTCACGGCGGACGAAGTAAAGATCGCGCGGCGTGGTGAGCGTGCCGCCCTTGAGCACGGGAACGAGGCTGAGGGCATCAAGTTCGAGCGACGGTTTCACGCCGGCGAGTTCGAGGAAAGTCGGGAAGAGATCGAAGTTCTGGCCGGCGTAATCGCTGCGGGAGCCGGGTTTGATCTGCGCGGGCCAGCGCACCATGAAGGGCACGCGCAGACCGCCATCGTAATGGTCCTGTTTTCCGCCGCGCCAGGGGCCGTTGTTCTGCGCATGGGGCAGCGAGCCGCCGTTGTCGGCGGTGAACACGACGACGGTGTTTTCCGCCAGCCCGCCTTCCTTCAGCGCCGCGAGCACCCGGCCGACGCCGTCGTCGAGGTGCTCGACCAGAGCGACGTTCCTTGCGCGCTTCTCATCGAGCTGCGGCGCGCGTTGTTTCACCCGCGCGAGCCACTCGACCGGCGGCTCGATGGGAAAATGTGGCGCGTTGTAGGCGAGGTAGAGGAAGAAGGGTTGGTCCTTCGACTTCGCCCGCGCGCGGAGGTAGTCGGTGGCCCAGCCGGTGAAGATGTCCGTTGCATGGCCCTTCGGGTCGGTGACCTCGGCATTGTGGCGCAGGTAGTTGTTCCCGTGGCGCAGGTGCGTGGTGTAGCTGTCCATCATGTCGCCGAGGAAACCGTGGAAATGGTCGAAGCCGCGCTCGTTCGGCGTGTTCGGCGAAGCGAGGCCGAGGTGCCACTTCCCGACAATGCCCGTGTGATAGCCCGCCTTCCTCAGCTCATCCGCGATCGTCGGCACCTTGGGATCAAAGTGGCCCCACGAGTTCTCCGGCTGCGTGCGGATGACTCCCGGCACGCCCACGCGGTCCGGGTAACGACCCGTGAGCAGCGCGGCCCGCGAGGGCGAGCAGACGGTGCAGTTCGCCCGCATCGCGGTGAACAGCATTCCCTCCGCGCCGAGGCGGTCAATGTTCGGCGTGCGCACCTCGGAGGCGTTATACGCCGAGACATCGCCGTAGCCGTGGTCATCGGCGAAGATGAGCAGGAAGTTCGGCCGCCCGGCGGCCAGTGACGAATGACTCACACCGGACGACGCGGTGAGGAGAAGAAGCAGGACAAGGAATCTCATGCGGTTGGACATGTCAGCGTGGAGTTCATGGTGGGGCGAAGGGTTTGTGCCAACGAATTCGGCTTGGGCGTCAGGGAACAAACTTCTGCGCCTTCAGCCAGAACAGCAGATCGGCAAACCACGGGTGCTGGGTGCCGATGAGTCCGGTGCCGTGGTCGCCATGCTGGTAGAGGTGGAGTTCGTGGGGGATGCCGTGTTTGTGCAGCGCGGCGGCGTAGAGTTGGGCGTGCTCGACAGGCACCAGCTTGTCCTCCGTCGTGTGCCAGAGGAAGCATGGCGGCAGGCCGGGCCTCACTTGAAGCTCGCTGGAAGTTTTGCGGACGAGTTCCTCGCCGGGCAGGTCGCCGATGAGCATCTTGCGCGAAGTGGCGTGTGGTTTGGTGGCCATGCTGATGACGGGATAGCACAGGATGGCGAGATCGGGACGTGAGATGACCGTCGGCGCGCGGCCTTCGATCTCGCCGTCCTCGGGGCGGTTGAGGAGCGTGGAGACGAGGTGCCCGCCGGCGGAGAAGCCCATCGCGCCGATGCGGCGCGGGTCAATCTTCCACGTCGCAGCGTTGCCACGAATCTGCCGCATGGCCTCGACGGCATCCTGAAGCTGTGCGGGGTAGCGGTAACCTGCGGTGCCGAGCCGGTATCGCAGCACGAAGACGGTGATGCCCTGCGCGTTGAGCCAGAGGGCGAACGGCTCCGCCTGTCCCTCGTAAATGCCGCTGTAGCTGCCGCCCGGAATCAAGAGCATCGCCGCGCCGCTGGCCTTCGCCGGGAGATAAGGTGTGAGCGTTGGCACATGCTTCGCGGTCGTGCCAAGCGCTCCAGGTGCGCCGCCGGGCCACAGGACGATTGGTGTCTCGGCGGCGAACAGCGTCGCGAGGCTGGCGAGAGCGAAACTGAGGACCAGGACAAATGCTTTCACGGGGAGGAGAGACTGCCGGCCGTCACTTGGGGCGATGCGCGTCGAAGGTCTTCTGGTGATGCCGCATGATGTCGTCGCCTTTCGCGTCGTAGCTGCCCGTGGCGGTGTGCGGCACGTCAGGGATGGAGAGGAAGTCGTGGGCGAGGCCCAGCTCCTTGAGATAAGCGGAGAACTTGAGGTTGAACTCGTAGTTGAAGCACTTGGTCCCGTCCCAGATGAGGATGTTCAGCGCGGGCCGGTCTTTGCGCGACGCGAACGCTTTGGCGAGATCCCAGGCGTTGTAGCCGAGAGGCAGGAAGCGCAGGGTGTCGGACTCGTAGCCGTCGTTTTCCTGGATGTGCTTCTCGGGGCCGTAACCGGAGCCGCCCGGCGCGACGGAGAGAAACATCTCCGGGTGCTTGAACATGATGCGCGTGGTGCCACGCCCGCCTTGCGAGTAACCTTCCAGCGCACGGCCCTCGCGGGTGCTCCAGGTGCGATAGGTCGCGTCAATGTGCGGGACAAGCTCCTTCACGAACATGCTCTCGCCGAGGCCGTGCTTGATCTCTGGCATGTCATACCAGCTCACGGGCCCGCCGTTCGGGAAGACGTAGAGGGTGGGCTTGATCTTGCCCTGCTTGATGGCCGCATCCACGTAGCCCGCGAGCCGCACGCTCTTGCTCTCGCCACCCGGACGGCCGCCATGCAAGTGATACACCACTGGATAACGCTCCTTCCCCGCCTCATAACCCGGCGGCAGGTAAATGTAATAGCCGACCTCGATGCCCATGGACGGACTCTTGAAAGTCGCGTGCTTCACCGCCGCCGACAGGTTCTTCCTCGCCACCTCCGCGTCGGCCAGCGGCGAAACCCAGGTGAATGGCGAGCTCTGCTTGGTGGCTTGGTTCTGCGCCAGGGCGGCGGCATTCGACGCCACGGCAAAGCAGCCGATTAAAAGACCACGCAAAGAAATGCTGCGAATGCCGAAGAGCTGGCGCATGGAAGGAGGATACTTGGCTTAGGGCGTAGATTGCCCGGAAATTCGAGTGTGAATCGGTGCCGCTCCGAGTCATGGACATCGCGGCGGTGAACTGCCGCTGGTAGAAGTTGCGGGTGGCCGTGTCACGGACGTTGTCCTCGAAGTTGTCGGGCTTGCGATCCTTGAACTGCTCCAGAGCGCCCTTCCGAAAGGCCTCGATCTCGGCCTGCAGCGCCGGGTTG
>JBEBFV010000336.1:0-7224 GCA_040081795.1 Limisphaerales bacterium
CCGGCCGGTGACGCAGCTTGCCGCGTGGCAGCGCCGATTCGGACTGCCCGCCAGCACGGGGGCTGGATATTCGGAGGCTTACCTCGCGTTCCTGCGCCGGGTCAGCGCGCTGCGCTCGCTCAACGTCTCCGACGACGCGCTGGACGCGCTGTGGCTCCTCGAAAAGAAGCTGCTCGTGCTCCTGCATGTGGACTCGACCGGGTCGCCCACGTGGTTCCTCGACAGTTGCGGACTGGCGAGCCACGCGGAGCGACGGCTGCTGTTGAGCAACCACGACATGGGGATCGCGCTCAACGCGCGCAGTCTGCAACTGGGCCTGAACTTCACCGCCAGGCCGTCCGAGTTGTTCCCCGGCCCGGAGATGGGCGAGGATGCGTTGCGGGTGCTGAAGGAGTATTTTCAAAAGCACGAGCGTGTTCGCGAAGCGGTGCAGGGAGAATTGCCTCACGTGCGCGAGGTCGTGCGCTGGGCGGGAAAGTGGCGGCGCAAAGCGGAGGGATGAACCCGCTGCCCATCTGGCGTGCCGTTCAAGCTCCATGTCGCGCCAATTGGCCTGGACAAGGGTGGTGGAGGATTTTTCCTCGTGCGACCGGCCGCTTTCGTCCAGCCTGCGGACATGCTTGACGACGCGAAGTCCCGGCTGAAAGAGCTGTTCCTCGGCGCGCAAGCCGCATGGCACGGGCACAGCGATGGGGTGGCGGAGGAGGCCGAGTTGTCACGGCCGCAGGCGTTCATCCACTTCTGGGCGCTGACGGTGAAGAGCTTCAACCGCAATCGCGTGCCGGTGCGGGCCGCGGCCCTGTCGTATTCCAGCCTGCTGGCGCTAGTGCCGATGCTGGCGCTGGTGGTGACCATCGCGTTTGGGTTCCTGCGAGGGGACGAGGGGCAGAAGCACATCGAGGACTTCATCCACTACGTCGTCAGCGCGGTCGTGCCCTCGGCGGGGGAATCTGCCGATGCGGACAAGACGGTGAAAAACATTCAGGACTTCGTGAAGAACCAGCAGACTAGCGCGGTGTCCGCGAGCGCGGCGCTGGTGCTGGTATTTATCGCCATCATGATGCTGGCGCGCATCGAGGACACGTTCAACGACATCTGGGGCGTGTCCAGCGGGCGCAACTGGTTCGCGCGGATCACACAGTATTGGGCGGCGCTGACGCTGGGGCCGGTGCTGTTCATCCTGGTCATCGGACTGACTTCCAGCACGCAGTTGCAGAGCGTGCAGAAGACTCTCCTGACCATGCCGCCGCTCGTAGGAGCCGTCACGGACCTGCTGTTTCAATTCCTCCCGTTCGCCCTCCTGAGCATCGGCTTCGCGGTTTTCTACGCCGTGCTGCCGAACACGAAGGTCGAGTGGCGGGCCGCGCTCGTGGGCGGCGTCGTGGGCGGCAGCCTCTGGCAGATCAACAACCTCCTGAGCGTGCTCTACGTGTCGCGCGTTGTGGCCAACAACAAGGTCTATGGCAGCCTCGGGATGGTGCCGGTGGTGATGATTGGTCTCTATTTCTCGTGGCTCATCCTGCTCTTCGGCGCGCAGGTGGCCTACAGCTTCCAGAACCGCCGCGCCTACTTCCAGGAGAAGCAGGTGGAGAATCTGGACCAGCGGAGCCGCGAGTTCATCGGGCTGAGGCTCATGGTGGAGATCGGCCGGCGATTCCTCGCCGGGGAGAAGCCGGCGACCGGCACGGCGCTGTCGGAGTTGCTGGGAGTCCCGACCCGCATGGCTGGAAAAATCCTGTCAGCACTCGTCAGCGCGCGGCTGCTGGCGGAGAGCCAGCAGGGTGAAGTCGCCTACCTGCCTGCACGGCCCTTGGAGCAAATCAACTGTCACGACATCCTCCTCGCACTGCGGACCGCCAAAAACGGCTGCGTGGCCACGCGCGACGACGGGACGCGCGACCGCGTTCGCGGACACTATGAGGGGTTTCAGCAAGTGGAGAAGTCAGCGGCGGCTGGCGTCACGCTCGCGAGCTTGGCGGCTGAGGCCACCGTGCCCAGCCAGCCCGGGGTGTAGCGGCGCTCTGCGAGCGCCGAGCCGGCGAGCAATAGCGCAGCATTTCCGGCGGAATCGAGGCTTGGCAGTGGCGGGGAACCTTCCCTAGCATGATGGCGTGCTTTCCTTTTTGAGATTCTTCGGCGTGACCGTGGCGGCGGTTTGGTTTGGTTCGACAGTTTTCTTCACCTTCTTCGCCGGCCCGGCCTTCTTCACGAAGGAGATGATTGACTTGATTCCGAAGCCTTACAACGGGGCCGTCGCGGAGATAGTCATCGGGCGCTACTTCATCCTGCATTACGTCTGTGGCCTGCTCGCATTGGCGCACCTAGGCGCGGAGTGGATGTATTCCGGCAAGGTGCCGCCGCGCTTCACGGTCTGGCTCGTGGGAGGAGTGCTGGGCCTGAGCCTCCTTGGCGGCATCTGGCTCCAGCCCAAGCTCAAGAAACTCAATCAAGTGCAATACGCGGAGCAGTATCGCCTCGCGGCCACACCTCAACAGCGTGAGGCTGCTGCGAAATCCTTCAGCGCATGGCACGGCGTCTCGCAGACGATGAACCTCCTGATGCTGCTGTCCCTGTGGGCCTACCTCTCACGCGTCATCCACACCGGCGAGGCCCCGCGCTTCGTCTCGCCGATCAACAAGTTCGGCATAGACAACCGGTCGTAAGGGCGGGCAGCGGAGCGCTGGAGTAGTGGAATCTTGGAATTTTGGTGCGCCGACCAGTAATCCCACCGCTCCATCACTCCTCCGCTGTGGCGGCCCTCGGTTTCCGTTTGCGAACGGCAGTGTGGACAGCAGGCGCGTCGCTCCACAGCCCTTCGAGGTCGTATTTCTTCCTCACGTCCGGGTGCATGACGTGGACGATCACGTCGAAGAAATCCATGACGACCCAGCCGCCGCCGGTCGCGCCGTCCGACGCGTGTGGCTTGATGCCGTAATCCTTGCGCAGTTGGTCCTCGATCTCGTCCACGATGGCGCGCAGATGCGGCTCGCTCGTGCCGGAGCAGATCACGAAGTAGTCCGTCACGCTCGAGAGCTTGCGCACATCGAGCACGACTATCTCTTCGGCCTTCTTGTTGTCCGCCAGTTCCCGGCAGAGCAGGGCGAGTTGTTTTGCTTCCATTGCCTGGACAGTGGCAAACGGCGGCTCAGAGATAAAGCCTGTTCGCTCGGATCGCTTCGGCGACGACCGGGCCGGTGAGCAAATCCACCGGCAAACCAGCCTTCACCCGCGTTCGGATTTGCGACGAGGAGACGCCGAGCGGGAAGCCTTTTAGCGTGGCTCCTCGGAATGGAGCCGGGAACGGCACGCTCGGCTCGCCGGGCCGGGGAATGACGAGGAACTCCACGCTGGCAGCGAGTTCCTCCGCGTCGCGCCAGAGCGGGAGCTTGGCCACGTGGTCCGCGCCGATGAGCCAGAAGAGCCGTGCGTCCGGGAAGCGCCGGCGGTAGTCGCGCACTGTGTCAATCGTGTAGCTCACGCCGCCGCGCGTGACTTCCTGCGCGTCCACTTCGTAGTGCGGCTGGCCCGCGAGTGCGAGGCGGAGCATCTGAAGCCGCGCCTTCGCGGGCGCGGGATCACTGCCCGGCTTAAAGGGCGACTGCGCCGCCGGGATGAAGCACAGCCGGTCCAGCCCGAACTCCTCGCACGCCGCCTGCGCCACGAGCAGATGCCCGAGGTGGACGGGGTCGAAGGAACCGCCGAAGAGGCCGAGCTTCATCAGGCGTTCTCCTTCAGCCACGCGCGGATTTGGTCGTGGTTGCCGACGGTTTGTATCAATAGTGATCTGTCGACGAGCGTAAAACCCACGCGCAGGTCGAGGCCGACGCGCACTTCATAAACGCGGCGACGCAACTGACGGATGCTCAGGCCGCCGTGAACGTGCGGCCTTCCGAACGCCTCGGACAACTTGAGCAACGCTTCCAGCACGGTCCGCTGGTCAGCGGGCGGCAGCTTTCGCAGGGCGCGTTGAAACGCTGCGCTTGGGACGATGGATACCATGTTCCTTCAGTAGCGACTCAAACGGCACGCATTGCCCGGAGGCAATCTCCTCGGCGGCCTTTCGGTCGAGATTGGCGCACGCCCGATCCAACTCTTCCGGCGTCAAACCATACTCGCGGCAAGCCCAGTCGGGGTCGGTGCCGGTTTCCTTCGCCAGCAGCTCACGCAGCGCGGTGCGCAGAACTTCGCCGGTGTCGCGGTAGCGCCCGCTGCGGACGAGCTTGCGGACTTCGGTTTGGAAGTATTTGTCCAGCGCGACGGTCATGGAGTGAGTCTAGGAGATTTGCCCGCTGCGTCAACGGGGCTGGCGGCCCGCAAAGTGTGTCACCACCTAGCGCCCCACTTTGCCATCGCCATTCAAGTCCTCCCCAAATCGGTTCTCCAGGATTTCGGTGAGTTGCTTGAGTTGGGCGCGAGTCGCGTTGATTTCCAATTCCAACTGGTGGACTCGCCCGTCGAGCGTGTGAGTTCGTTTGGCGAGTGCCTCGCCCTCACTCTGGCGATTGGCGATTTGATATTGCTGAAGGAGATCCCAAAGCATTTTTGGACTCTACACAGCGCTCCGGATTGTGGGAACCACAACCTCAGCAACACCGGTTCGGCCCGCCGTCGAAGCGCTTCTCCGCCGCCGCGACGTAGGCTTGGGCGCGCTGTTCCTTGTCCATCGCCTTGCTGCCGCCCAGCAAGTCCACCTTGCGGGGGATGCAGGCTTGCGCGCGGTCCACGGCGGCTTCGCCGCTGAGTTCCTTTAGCAGCAGGAAGCCGAGCGCGAAAATGTTCCACCACTGCACGGGCTTGCCTTCGGCCACGGCGTAGTCGGGCAGCCAGACGGGGTCGGTCTCTGAGAGTTTCGGCTCGCGGTGCTTCAGGAGGAGCGAGAGCCACTCGTAGATGCTCAGGAGCACGATGGCGATGACCAGCGTCATGAACGTTCCGGCGACGACGGCGTTGAGCTGGTTGTTGAAGCGCAGTGAGCGGTTATTTTTCAGCGCGGTCTCGGCCTTCGTCACGCCTTCGGCCACGCCCGCCGCCTGCGCGGCCGCGATGGCTTTTTCCAAATCGGGCTTGGCCTTCTCCAATGCCTCAGCCGCTGCGAGGAAGCCAATGCTGGGCTTGGGGTGGAACATCTTTTGATACCCTGCCGTCAGCGTCACCGACAGCAGCCAGACCAGCGGAATCAACGTGACCAGCGCGAAGGCCGGGTTGCCCACCCACGGCTTGGCACCCTTGGACTCTTCGGGCGAAAGCTTCGGCCCGGCGAGCTGCAGCTTGAGGATCACCGTCGTCGCGAGACAAAGCGCGATGCTCGCTAGCAATTGGTTCGCGATGCCGAAGAGCGGCCAGAGCGAGTTGATGCCGCCGAGCGGGTCGCGCACACCTTGGATGAGGAAGAAGCCCCAGCCCATCACGACGAGCAGGCTGGCGAAGAGATTTGCGCCGATGGCCTTGGTGTCGCCCAACGGCTTCCAGAGGTGGCCGAGCGCGTCTTGAATCAGGTAGCGGCCCACGCGCGTCCCAGCGTCGAGGGTCGTGAGAATGAAGAGCGCCTCGAACATGATCGCGAAGTGATACCAGATGTCCAACCACCGCCCGTGCGTGACTTTGGAGAAGATGTTCGCCATGCCCACCGCAAGCGTCGCCGCGCCGCCGGTGCGCCCGTAGAGCGTGTGCTCGCCGACATCCTTCGCGAGGCCGTCCATCTGCGCGGCGGAGACGGTCACGGGGACATGGATGAACTTGCCCGCAGCCGCCGGGTCGGGTGCGAGCACGGTGAAGCCGGACTTCTCCACCCTGGCAATCGTGTCCGCTGCCACGGCCTCGGGCGTCGCGCCCGCGCCCTTCACGTTCATGCTGAGATACACGCCGGGGTCGAGCGTGCAGGCGGCGATCATCGCCATGATGGCCACGAGGGATTCCAGGCACATCGCGCCGTAACCGATGGACCGTGCGTAGCCTTCCCGCGTGATGATCTTCGGCGTGATGCCGCTGGCGATGAGCGTGTGAAACCCGCTGATGGCCCCGCACGCGATGGTGATGAAGCAGAAAGGAAACAGCGCCCCCGCCACCACAAGCCCGGAGCCATCGGCGAACTTCGAGACCGGCGGCATCTTCAGGTCCGGCAGCACGATGAACACCCCGACCGCCAGCGCGAAGATCGTGCCCAGCTTCATGAACGTGCTGAGGTAATCGCGCGGCGCGAGTAGCAACCACACTGGCAGCACGCTGGCTGCGAAGCCGTAAATGACGACCGACCACGCGAGCGGTTCGGCTTTAATCGTTAGTAGTTGGTCGCTTCGGCTTGGCAACTCTGCATTGCTGAACAATCCGTGGATGAACGAAATCGGCTTCATTATCCACGTCGAAATTTCAAACCCTTGATGAATATGTTGCCCGCCCCACACTGCCAGCAGCAGCAGCACGACGCCGATGGCGGAGACTTCCATGACCTTGCCCACGCGCCACCAGCGCAGGTAGCCGCCCATGAACATAGCTATGGGAATCGTCGCCGCGACGGTGAACACGCCCCACGGACTTTCCGCCAGCGCCTTCACCACGACCAGCGCGAGCACCGCCAGCAGGATGACCATGATGGCCAGAATCGCCACGAGGCCGATGACGCCAGCCACCGAGTTCAGCTCCTCCTTCACCATCTGGCCGAGCGAGCGGCCGTTGCGGCGCATCGAGCAGAAGAGAATCACGAAATCCTGCACCGCGCCGCCCAGCACCACACCGATGAGAATCCACAGCGTCCCCGGCAGGTAGCCGAACTGCGCCGCCAGCACCGGTCCAACCAGCGGCCCCGGCCCCGAGATGGCCGCGAAGTGGTGGCCGAAGACGATCCACTTGTTCGTCTTCACGAAGTCGTGCCCGTCCTCGTGGACCTCGCACGGTGTCGCGCGCCGGTCGTCGAGCATGAGCACCTTCGCGGCGATCCACTTGGAGTAGAAGCGAAACCCCACCGCGTAGGTGCAGAGCGCGGCGACGAGGATGTAGATGGAGTTGAGCGGTTCACCGCGTCGCAGGGCGATGGTGGCGTAGGCCCCCGCGCCGAGGGCGGCGACCGTGACCCAGATGAGCGTCGAGAGAAGTTTGTTCATGAGCAGCGAATCGCCCGCATCCTACGGAGAACCTCCGTGACTGCAATCCGGGAACCGGGAATTGCACCAGCCCTCGCCGCGCCACGGTTGACGCGCGCGTGCGGGGATCGGCAGAGTCAGCGCACTC